>JADCFP010000048.1 GCA_020249465.1 Roseomonas sp.
AGCCTGGTTGCTGGCGCAGCCCCTAACCAGACGCTTTTGGGTGACCTTGGCCATGACACGCTGGTGCTGGGTAACTCCACGGCGCAGGCTGCCCTGGGTGGTGAGGGTAATGACTGTCTGCTTGGCAGTACAGCCGCCAATACGCTGGAAGGTAGCGATGGCGATGATACGCTGAATGGCGGCGGCGACTCGGACTTCGCCTTGGGCGGTGCCGGGAATGACTATGTCTATGCGGTCATCGGGACTAACGTAGGGGTTGGTGGCAGCGGTAATGATACGCTCGATACAAGCGCCCTTACGGCCAATTACCTCGTTAATCTGCAGACTGGCCTGAACAATTCTGCGGGCGAAAGCTTCACTGAATTTGAGGCGGTGATTGCGGGCGCCGGTAATGACACGCTGATCGGCACGGACGGAGCCAACTTCATGAATGGTGGTGCCGGCAATGACAGTATCCTGGGCGGCAATGGTGCTGATACGCTGATCGGCGGTGGCGGTACGGATTTCCTGAGTGGTGGCAACGGCGATGATGTTATCCTTGTGGGCGTCGATCTGGCGTCGATCCTCGCCCTGTTCAATTAGGTCTGAGGGGCGCGTGCCCTTCCATTGCATGCGGGACTCGTCCTAATCTTCTGCCTGACACCAGCAGGGGGGAGAATCCGGCCATGACCCTAACCGTCCAACAAATGCTCGCCGCCGCGGAAGCCGTGGTGCCACGCATCAGTGCCGATGAAGCGAAAGGCCTTGTTGGCCGCTCGATTGGGTTTAGTTCGGGGCTATATGCCGGCAGGAAGATCAGATGAGCCATGACCCCACCCCTCGTACCCCGCCCCGCCGACCTCGTCCCCGAGCTTTCGGTGCGCGACCTTGCCAAAAGCCTTGCCTTCTGGTGCGGGGCTTGTGGCTTCGCCGTGATTTACGACCGGCCAGAGCACGCCTTCGCCTGCATTCAGCGCGGCTCGGCGCGGGTGATGCTCGACCAGCTGGGCACGGATCGGGACTGGGTGACGGGTCCGCTTGAGCCGCCGCTGGGACGGGGCATCAATCTTGAGATCGCGGTCGAGGATATTGCGCCAATCTTGGCGGCCTTGGCCGCGGTGGGTTGGCCGCTTTTTCTCGACGCTGAGGAGAAGACCTACCGCGTCGGCGAAGGTGCGGTGACGGTGCGGCAATTCCTGGTGCAGGACCCGGACGGTTACCTGTTGCGCTTCTCCGAGAGGATTGGCGATGGCGCTTGAATTCGAGACCTGAGATATCTGCTTTCGGCACCGCTTCGGATGTGATCCTGCGTGGCCGAACGCTTGTGTGATTAGTGTGAATGCTGCCTATGATGCGCCTTCATTCCCGGAGAAATGACCCATGACCTTGACCGTCCAACAAATGCTGGCCGCCGCGGAAGCCGTGGTGCCGCGCATCAGCGCCGATGAAGCGAAGGGCCTGCTTGGCCGCGCCGATGTGGTTTTTCTGGATGTGCGCGAACCGGCAGAAGTTGCGGCTTCCGGCAAGGTGCCGGGTGCTTTGACCATTCCGCGCGGCCTCGTGGAATTCCGCGCCGATCCCTCATCCGCGCTGCATGATGCGAATTTTGATCGCGCCAAGACGATTGTTGCCTATTGCGCCTCTGGCGGGCGGTCCGCGCTGGTGCTGAAGACACTGCATGACATGGGCTATGCCAATGTGCGCAATCTGGGCGGCTTCAAGAATTGGGTGGATGGCGGCGGCGAGATTGAAAAAGCCTGATACCAGAACGGGGGTCGCGCCAACACGCGATCCCCACTACAAGCGCGTCCGCTATTGCGGCTGAATGCCCGCCGCGCGCGCCGCATCGCCCCATTTCTTCATTTCCGCTTCCGTGAAAGCGCGCATTTCTTCCGGCGTATTGGACACAATCTCAGCGCCGAGTGTCTTGTGGCGCTCCACCACGCTTGGCACTTGCAGCGCTGCGCGGATATCGGCGTTGAGCTTCGCAGGAATGGGTGCGGGAATACCGGCCGGGCCAATCACCATGCCCCAGGTTGAAGCCTCAAAACCCGGCAGGAAGGCTTCACCAAGCGTGGGCACATCAGGCAATTGCGGGCTACGCCGCGCGCCGGTGGTGGCAAGGGCTTTCAGCGTGCCGGCCTGGATATGCGGCAGCGCTGCCGGCACCGTGTCAAACATGATGTTCACGCGATTGGCGATCAGATCGGGATGCGCCTGGGTGCTGCCGCGATAGGGCACGTTGTCCAGCTTGATCCCGGTGCGCTCGGCGAACAGCACCGGTGCCAACCGCACAACACCACCCGTGCCGGCAAAGGTCACACCAGGGTTACGCTTGGCGTATTCCACCAATTCCGCTGGCGTATTGGGTTCAAAGGCTTTCGGTGCACATAGTACCAAAGGTGTCGCCGTCGTCTGCGTGATGAAGGTGAAATCGCGCATGGTATCGAAGGGCAGCCGATAAAATGCGGCATTGATCGGATGCGCAACCGAAACTAGGCCAAGCGTATGGCCATCCGGCGCACTGCGCGCGACAACCTCTGTCCCGATCACGCCATCCGCCCCGGCGCGATTTTCCACCGGCACAGGCTGGCCCCAGGCAGCCGCCAAGGGCTCTGCGATCAGACGCGCCGTGATGTCGGAAACGCCACCCGGCGTATAGGGCACAATCATGCGCACGGCGCGATTGGGAAAGCTGCCCTGTGCTTGGGCACGGGCAGCAAGCAATAGGGCGGGCGCAGCAAGCGCGGCGCGGCGGGTCAGCTTCATTGTGTTCCTCCCTTTGGGTATTCCGGGAAGTCTGCATGAATGCGCGGATTGCGCCAGAGGCCCCATTGCCGATCAGGCGCGGCGCAGCGGCAGCCTGACCTCCACACAAAGCCCGCCAAGCGCGCTATCGGCCAAATCAACCTGACCACCATAGGCAAGGGCGATATCGCGCGCCACGGCAAGGCCGATGCCCGTACCGCTCTTGTCGCTCTTGAGGTCTACGCCCCGGCTCAAGGCTGCACGACGATCCTGGGGCGGAATGCCGGGCCCGTCATCTTCCACCGAAAGCCGCAGCATCCCTTGGGCCAGATGCAGCCCAATACCGACCCTGCCGGAGGCCCATTTCGTGGCATTATCAAGCAGCACGCCCAGCAATTCGACAAAATCGCCTTCCTCGATGTCCGCCAACACCTCCTGCGGGGTCTCCTGTTGCCAGACCAAGGCTTCGCCGCGGCTGGTGCGCGCAAAGGCGTGCGCAACACGTTCAATGACCGGGCGCAGCGCCAACGGTGCCGAGAGGGCTTTTGGCCCTTCAATATAGGCACGGGCCAATTCGCGGGCCATGCGCTGTTCAATGCTGGTTGAAATGGCTTCCAGCGCTTGCGCCATTTCGCCATCACCACGATCACGCAATTCCCTGATGCGCGCATTCAGCAAGGCCAGCGCGGTGCGCAGCCCATGCGCCAGATCGGCGGTGCGTTCCCGCGCCAATCGCGCGCCGCGGCGCTGTTCATCCAATAGGGCATCGAAGCGCGTCGCCAATGCCTGTAATTCGCTTGGCAGCGCCCCGCCAATCTTCTCCCGTTTGCCTTCGGCCAATTCCTGCAAGGCGCGTCTGGCACGCGCTATCGGGCCCAACGCAAGGCCGCCCTGCAAGGTAAAGGCAAGCAACATGCCCGCACCGATCAGCCCCAGCAGCGGCAACAGATCAAGCAGGAAGGCACGATTCGCCGCTTCCAGCAGCTTGCGGTCCACGGCCACCGCCACGCGATAGCTCGCTGCCGGCTCGCTCGGGTCCTCAATGCGGCGCTCAAGCACAATCAACTTGGTGCCTTCAGGCCCGAAGACGATATGGCGATGACGCTCACCAAGCGTCAGGCGATCATGCTCGAGCGGGAAGCTGGCGCCAGCGAGCGAGGGGGAGCGCAAGATCGCCCCGGTGCGGTCATTCCTGACCTGCCAATACAGCCCCGAAAGCGGCTCCTGAAAGCGCGGATCGGCCAAGGGCTGCACACTGAGCGTCGCAACACCATTATCCAGCACAAGGCTGCGCGCCAGGAAGCGCAAATCGGCATCCAATTCCGCCATGACTTCCCGTTCATTATGGCGTTCGAACATGCCCTGCACCGCCATCCCGATCGCCCCGATCACGATGAGCACCGTGGCAATGCCCACAAGGGCAAAACGCGCGCGGACGGAATTCGTCACGCATCACCGCCAATCACATAGCCATGCCCGCGCCGGGTGCGAATGGCATCCGGCCCGATCTTGCGCCTGAGGCGTGCCATCAGCGCTTCAATCGCATTATCGCCGCGATCCGCTTCCCCGGCATAAAGATGTTCCGAAAGCTCGGTCTGATGAATGGTGCGCCCGGCATGATGCATCAAATAGGCAAGCAACCGGAATTCCAGCAGCGTCAATTCAACCGGCACGCCTGCACGTGAAAGGCGCCTTGCGCGTAGATCAAGCAGCAAATCCCCAATCGCGAGGATATTCTGGCTGCGTCCGGCAGCACGCCTGAGGATAGCACGTAGCCGTGCCAACAGCTCCTCCATGGCGAAGGGTTTTATGAGAAAATCATCGGCGCCGGCATCTATCGCTTCCACGCGCGTGGTCCAATTGCTGCGCGCGGAAAGTACCAGTATCGGAAAGGCCACCCCTTCCGCGCGCCAACGGCGGATCAGGGAAAGCCCATCCATGCGCGGCAGGCCAAGATCAAGCACCGCAGCGTCAAAGGCTTCAATGCCGCCGCGCTGCCAGGCGGTGTCACCATCGGCGGCATGTTCCGCAGCAAAGCCGGCCGATGCCAGCGCGCCCAGCACATCCCGCGCGATCCCTGGCTCATCTTCAACCACCAAAATCCGCATCGCGGCCTGATTCTCCTGGAGCTTAGAAAATACTCCCCGATAGCTGACATCAAGCTGACAGGCCCCGTCAGCCTACCGAAGCCCTGCCCAAGCTAACCCGCCCCCGTCAAGGAGGCGTCCATGCAGATCGGGCATCGTTTTTCGGATGATCCTTGCGGCTTATGCGGCGGCTTGGAGCGTGAGGTACTGGCAACGCGTGGCCGCGGGCATCAGCCGCTGACGACGGCTGTTTGCTGCGGCTGCGGCCTGGTCAGCCACCATCCGCTGCCGAGTGCCGCAGAAATGGCTGATTTCTACACCAAGGAATACCGCGTGGCGTATAAGGGCGGCTTCGAACCAAAGCGCAAGCATTCACTGCGCGCCTTGCGCGGCGCCATGTCTCGCGCTGGAAGGCTCATGCCCTTCCTGCATGGTGGCGCGCGCATTCTGGATATTGGCGCGTCTTCGGGCGAATTCGTTTATGTCATGGCACGCAGCGGCTTTGACGCGCGCGGCATAGAACCAAACGAAGCCTATGCGGATTTCGCGCGGCGGAGCTATGGCGTTGCCATGCAAACTGGTGGCTTCGAACAGGCGGCACCGGCTGAAGCAAGCCTTCATCTGGTGACCATGAACCATGTGCTGGAACATGTGGCCGATCCCTGGCAGGCGCTGCGGCGCATTCATGCCTGGCTTGCCGAAGATGGCGTATTGTTTCTTGAGGTGCCCAATCTTTCCGCTACCCATAAGCAGGTGGGGAATATCTTTCACCGGGCGCATATCTGGAATTTCACCCCGGAGACGCTGTTGCTGCTGGCATGGCAATGCGGCTTTGTGCCGATAGAGGGCGAGGATACGCGCCATACTTCCCTGATCCTCCGTAAGCGACGCGAAGGCGATATCGCCCCTGTCGGTGCCGGGCCCGAATTGGCGGAAAACGTGGTGCGGCAAATGGCGACCGAGGCGCAGCCGCTTGCCTATTTTGTCTCGGGCAGGCCGTTTACGCGCCGCTGGGCAAGGCTGCGGCGGAATATCGGCGAATGGCTGATCTGCCGGCGCCACGCATCGGTACGCGATATGGCGGATGCGCTGCTGACATCCGCGCCCGCGCCAAGGCTTCGCGTGATCCATCAGGACAGGGCGGCCACACCAGCTGGCAGTCTGGCAGGCTGAGGGATAGGCGCGGGGAAGCGCCGGTCTACTCCGGCTTATCCGTGCCAGACCCTGACCCAGGTTGAACAAAACGCCGGCTATCCATGGTGACATTCACCGCGCGCCCCTGCCGGCAATTGCTCATGCAGGCGTTGTTCTCGGTATCAGGGCGCGCTTCCAGCACAAAGCCATCGCGATTGGGCATGGCAAGTGTGCTGAGGCTTGCGGCATCCATCTTGTCGTCTTCGCCAATCAGCTCATTCAAGTACAGCACATAGGCGGTGATGGCGTAGTATTCGTCATTGGAAAGGCTCTGCGGCGCGGCATAGGGCATGGCGCGCCGGATGTAATCAAAAACACTCGGCGCATGCTGCCAAAAGGAACCGATGCTGCGCTTTGGCTGGTCGGAGCGCAGGCTGCCGCGCCCGCCCATCAGCGCAGGCCAACGTTCCAATCCCTCACCGAAATCGCCATGGCAGGCGGCACAATGCGTGACGTAAAGCTCCTCGCCTGCTTTCGCGGTGCCGCTGCCGGGGGGCAGGTTATGGCCATCGCCGCGTACGGCGATATCCCAGCCGGCGATTTCCTCACTGCTTGCCGCACGGCCAATGCCAGGGATGGGCGCTGGCAGCGCCGCCGTGGTCGCGGGCCAGGCAATATCGGCGCGGGTTCTGTCACCGGGAGGCGCCGTAAAGGGCCGGTAGAGATCAGCAATCGCAGCGGCAGGGCTTGGTGCCTGCTGCGCCTCAACAAGCCCGGCAACCAGCATGATGGCAGCGGCGCAGCCCGCGACCTTACGCATCAATCTGGACATTCACCACCGTCCCGTCGCGATCAACCAGCCAGGTATGAATGCTGTTCTTGTGATAAATGCTCTCCACCCCGCGCGCACGCCTGAGTGCCGTGATGGTCGGCTGCACGCGCCCGGTTTCATCCATGGCGCGGCTCTGCAGATAGGCGGTCTGGCCTTCGGCCCATTCCCAGGGAATGCGAAACCGCGTCAGCGCCTTGGGCAGCACCGGGTCCTGCAAGGTGGCTGTGCGCCATTGATCGCCGCCATCCACACTGACATCCACGCGCGTGATGCGCCCGGCACCGGACCAGGCAAGGCCCGAGATTTCCACAAAGCCCGGGCGCCCGCGCAGCGGCTTTTCGGGGCATGGCGCGGTGATGACCGAATTCACCTCATTCACAAAGGTGAATTGGCGGGAAAGGCCATCAGGCATCAAATCCGTATAGGTGCGCGTTTCCCAGCGCGTGAACCAGGGCCGATCGCCAATCTCAATACGGCGCAGCCATTTGATCCACATATTGCCTTCATAACCAGGCAAAACCAGTCGCACCGGATAGCCCTGTTGCGGGCGCACCGCTTCGCCATTCTGTCCGAAGGCAATGATGGCATCATCCAATGCTTTCGAAAGCGGAACGGATCGCGCCAGATGCGCCGCGTCTGATGCTTCCGCCAATAACCACGAAGCCCCCGCGCGTAAACCGGTCTGAGCAAGCAATACCTTCAAGGGTACGCCAGTCCATTCCGAACAGGAAAGCATGCCATGGGTGAATTGCACGCCAGACATTTGCGCGCCGCGCCATTCCATGCCGCCATTGGCCGGGCATTCGATGAAATAGATGCGCGAAACAGATGGCAGGCGCTTCAGATCTTCCAGCGTGAAAATCAGCGGGCGTTCCACCATGCCGTGGATCATCAGCCGATAATCTGCCGGGTCTATATCCGGCACGCCACCATGATGGCGTTCGAAATGCAGCCCGGATGGCGTGATGATGCCATGCATATCCGCAAGCGGCGTGAAAGAAACCGAAGAAACCCGATCCGGCGTCAGCCAGGGCACATAGCGGCGCACTGCCGTTTCATGCCGGCTGCGCGTGCCATAGGTTTCCTCAATCACGCCAGCGCCAAGGCTGCGTGACCATTCCGGCAGATTGGGCGGCTGGTTTTCGGCATTGCCGGCGGCTTGGGCCATGCCACTGGCACTCGTAAGACTTACCGCACCCGCAGCCCGCAATAAGCCACGCCGAGAGGAGGATTTCGGGCCTTTTTCAAGACTCATTTTGATGTCCCCCTGAGCGAACCCCGCGCCACCTTATGCTTGCCGATGATCAGCATAAGGCCCGGGGCTGCTACCGATGCGGCGATTTACCCAAACATCTCATCCGTGATGCTGTCATACCAGCCATCGGCATAGAGCGCTTCAAGTTGGCGGTGTTCCTTGCGACGTTCGGCAGTGAGTGCCGCATTGCGCGGGCTGACACCGCCCGAGCCTTCAACCTCGGCAAAGCCATTCGGGCCGGGGCGGAAGACACCAACAATGGAAATGCCGTAATCGGCGCCAACATGGCTGTAGCAAGTATTGAAGAAGGTCGCGGCAGGTGGCGCGCGCCCCGCCAGTGATGCTGCGATGCAAGCCACCGCATGCTTGGCATGCGAAGATGCGACGAAGCCCGATTTCGGCATGGGGGCGGCGATGGTCGCATCGCCCAAGACATGAATGCCTTCCACCTGCGCGCTTTCCAGCGTTGCTGGCTTGATCGGGCACCAGCCGGATTGATTGGCAAGCCCGGCATCGCGCGCAATCTTTGCCGCCATTTGCGGCGGGATCACATTGACAACATCGCCCTTCAGCTTTTCGCCGAATTCCGTCTCCACCTCCATGGCGGCGGCATTGACGCGCGTCACGCGGCCATCATTGGAAGCGCCGCGCCATTCGATGATGCCGGGGTAGAGTTCTGCCCAGGCATCCTGAAACAGCGGTTGCTTGGAAAATCCGTTCTTCGCATCAAGCGCAATCAGCTTGCTGCGCGGTTTGGCGCGCTTCAGATATTCCGCGACCATGCTGATCCGCTCATAAGGGCCGGGCGGGCAGCGGAAGGGGTTATCCGGGATCACCATCACGAATCGTCCGCCGTCGGGCATGGCTTCAAGCTGGCGACGCAGCAGGGAAATCGGCTGCAAGGACGGCACCCAGCCATGCGGCATGCGCTCACTCGCCGCCTCATCATAGCCTTCAATGGCGCCCCAGCGCAGATCAATCCCGGGCGACATAATCAGCCGATCATATGGCACCTGCGCCCCATCCGCGAGGCGCACCTGCTTCGCGCCGGCATCCACCGCAACAACGCTTTGATGCACCACGCGCACACCGCGCGCGGCGAGTTTTTCATAGCCGAAGGTGATGCTGTTGATTTCCCGCCGCCCGGCCAGCACCAGATTGCCATAGGGGCAGGTGGTGAAGGTCCGGCTGCGTTCGATCAGCGTAATGTCAAGCGCTGGGAAATTATCGCGCGCGAAACGCGCGGCGGATGCGCCGCCGAAACCACCCCCAATAATCACAACGCGCCCGGCAGCAGCCTGGGCAGAGGCAATGCGCGGTGCAGCAAGGGTTGCGGGAAGTGTGGCGGCGGCAAGGAAGGCGCGGCGGGAAAGGGCCATGACGTTTTTCCTCCGGCTTATTGCGGGCGCGCGTAATGCGCGGCCAAAAGCGCGATCTGTTCCGGCGTATAACCGCGGCTGATGCGCCCCATGATCGTACCGGGCCGTTCATTCGCGCTGAAGGCGCGCATCAGCGCAGCGAATTCATCACGGCTATGGGTGCCCTTGATGGCCGGAATGCCGTGCCCGCCCTGGCCAGCAGCGCCATGGCAGCCTTGGCAGCCGCCAATCAGCAGCGGCACGTCCGTTGCCTGCGCAAAAACCGGCCCGCCAGAAAAAAGCAACAGGCAAAGCGCTAAGCTGAACCTCATGGCCATAAGCCTCCCAAAAAGCCGCTTGCATGCGTGCTCTTCATTGATGATAAGGCGAGCCTAGCCACCGGGTTTTGAGCGGTCAATAAGAAACCCCCGCCGCAATCCGAAGGGCTCGAATCCTTTGCCGGGAGAATTGAAAAATGAAGTTTCGTATCGCCATGCTGGCCCTACCCTTGCTGATGGCCCCCAGCCTTGCCTCGGCGCAGGACGCTGAGGCGGGGCAGCGCGTCTTCAACCAATGCCGCGCCTGCCATACGGTGGATCAAGGCGGGCGCAATGGCGTTGGCCCCAATCTTTATGGCGTGTTTGATCGCCGCGCGGGTGCTGTGGAAGGCTTCCGCTACTCAACACCCATGCGTGGCAAGGCCGATGAAGGCCTGACTTGGAATGAGGCGAATCTGCGCGCCTATATTACCAATCCGAAGGCGGTGGTGCCGGCTGGGTCCATGGCCTTTGCCGGGCTCCGCAATGAACAGCAGTTGAATGATCTCATCGCCTATCTGCGCCGCGCCACGGGCGCCAATTGATGTTGAAGCGCCGCGCCGCGCTACTGCTGGGGGTTTGCCTCCTTCCTGCACGCGCGGTCGCGGCGCAGAATGCCACTCTGGTCATGATGGACCGGCATGATTGCATCTGGTGTCGCCGTTGGCTCGCCGAAGTGGGCGAAAAGGCTTGGAACCAGTCCGATCTCGGGCGACGCGCGCCGCTTCGGCGCGTGGACACCACCCGTGGCCTTCCAGAGGATTTACAGCATATCCAGAATTGGCGCGTGACCCCCACCTTCATCCTGATCGTCAATCAGCAGGAAATTGGGCGTTTCAGGGGCTATGGCGGTGAACTATCCTTCTGGCAGCAGGCAGAAATGCTGATGGCGCGCCTGCCGCCGTAATACCGTCTGCGCCAACCACGCTAACGTCGCGCCGGCGCTTTACAACCCGCGTAATTCAATGTCCTGGCGCGGCGTTACATTCAGCGGCCCCTTGGCCAAATGGCGAAACACCAAATCCCAGATTGGCGGACCTTCAACCGCCTGATTGATGCTGGCCCAACCTGCCACAACGTAATCGCGGGACGCTTCAACAGCCTCACCGTTGCGCTTCAGCCGCACATCCGAAATACGCTGTCCTGAAGCCGCCGAAACATCAAGGGCGAAGGTGATCCCGCCGCTCCGCACCATATCCCCGCCCTGTTGGTAAAAGGGATCGGGGTGAAAGAGGTTATCGGCAATATCTTCAAGCAAGGCCTTGATCGCCGCGCCTTTCATCACGTTGCGATAAGCGGCTGGGTAGGTGATGGCGGTTTGCGCCCAGACATCCTCGGCGGTGATATCGGTATCGGGCAGCAAGCTCGTGCCCCAGCGAAAGCCAGGCGAAAGCGTAATTTCGGCATCGCGTTGTTCAAGCAGCGCATCGCAGATCACATCATCCCAGGCGCCGGCAGTATTGCCGCGCCGCCAGAGCAGGCTTTCCGTGCGCCCCACCACGCGGGCCAAATCCGCAGCATAGGGTTCACGCAGGCCGCGCACCAAAGCCGCCATGTCGGCATCGGGCGCAATTGTATTGCTGAAAACCGGGATCAGTGCATGGCGATATCCGGCCACGCGCCCGCCTTGCACATCAAGATCAAGCCGGCTGATGAATTTGCCGGAAGCACCTGTCGCAATCAGCAGCGTACGCCCCACCTGCACGGGGCGCGGCAGCGCATCATGTGTATGGCCGGTCAGAATCACATCAATCCCCGGCACGCGCGCGGCGAGCTTCCGGTCCACCTCAAACCCATTATGCGACAGCAGCACGACCAGGCCGGCGCCCTCATCGCGCGCAGCCTGCACGCGGGCGGTAAGCTTTTCTTCCTTGATGCCGAATTCCCAATCCGGAAACATCCAGGCCGGATTGGCAATCGGCGTATAGGGAAAGGCCTGGCCGATGACCGCAATCTTGACGCCACCGCGTTCAAGCATGGCATGCGTCGGGAAGACATCCTCATTCCAGTCGCGGTCCTGAATATTGCTGGCAAGAAAGGGAAAGCCGAGCCCCTTGGCCAATTCCGTCACGCGATCCGCACCATAGGTGAATTCCCAATGGCCGACCATGGCATCAACGCCCAAGGCCTTTTGCACAGCGACCATATCGGCGGCCTTGGTTTGCAAATTCGTCCAGGCGCCTTGCCAGGTATCGCCGCCATCCAGCAGCAGGCAGCGCCCGGGGCGCTCTGCCCTGATCGCCTTGACGATGGTCGCCATGCGATCCATCCCACCCATGGGACCGAAGCGCTTCGCAAGATCAGCAAAATCCAGATCCGTCAGCGCATGGGCCAAGGGCGTCCCGCGCGCCAGGCCAAATTCGGCCAGAAAAGCCTCTCCCGTGATATGGGGAAGCCTGCCGCGTGCTTCACCGACACCAATCTTGGCTGAGGCCTCACGGAAAAACATCGGCATCAATTGGCCGTGCAAATCCGTCATATGGATTAGCGTGACCTGGCCAAGCGGCGCAAAGCGCAACAATTCATCTTGGCTGGGCGCTTCGGCATAAGCGTGTGTCAGTGGCGCCAGCGCCGCCGCGGCGGCCAGCAAATCACGCCGCGTGATCATGGTGCGTTGCTGAATGGCAGCACCGACCGCATGGGCGCTGTGCCCGTCACCCAAGCTTCAATTCGGCATTGGTGCTCCGCGTTTCGCCGGCATCATTGGTCCAGGTCATCTCAAAGCGTCCGGCACGTTCAGCCTTGAAGGGGAAGGCGATATAGGGGTTGGCTGCAATGGCCGGCGCCAGATCCATGGCAAAGACCAATTCGCCTTCAAAGCGCACTTCGAAGCGCTTGATGATGTCGCGCGGAATCTCCTGGCCTTCCTGTGTGCGGCGCTGGCCGGTTTCCATCACATGCGTGATCAGCGTGCGAATTTCGATGATGTCGCCGGCCTTGACCTGGGCGGGAAGACGCAGCCGGGGCTGCCCGATGGGTGAGGACATGATGCGCTCTCCTCCTGCTTTAGCCGCCGCAACCGCCGATGGTGACCTTCACCTCGGCGCGCGCCATGTGAAGGCTGCCATCAGCCATTTCCGCGAAGGCCACCACATCCTGAGTTTGGCCAAGCCGGATGCGTGTATCCACTGTGGCGCGGCCCATGGCGGGGGTCAGGTGAAACACGGCAATTTCCGGCGTTGGATTGCCGGTAGCGAAAACATGGATCGCCTTCACATGATCGGCACTGGTCATGGGGCTTTCCACCAGGACACTCATCGGCACGGTATTGCCATTTTCCGCAATCGCCGGAAGCCGCAGCGTTACGCGACCTTCCTGTGCAGCGCGCCCGGCACGGAGCTTGTCAATCGCGGCCTGCACCTTATCCGGCAGATTCGCGAGGCCCGGGCGCGGCGACAGCGCCGCTCCGACGAGGGCCAGCGCCAGCACGGCGCGGCGCGAAGCTTGGTCTTGCAGCAGCATCCTGATCCTCCGCTTTTGACCTTTGGTAGCATATCCTGCTGCCATACGGCCAGTATTTGGGATGAAGCTGGTGTCGCGCGGATGAGAATGAAAGGTCAGTGTTTGCGTGCGCAGAGCCTTTCGCGCATCGCCCCCCAAGCCGCCAGGAAGCGCGCAGGCGTATCGGGGGCCGCATTCCACGGCAGCGAAACGCGGATCGCGCAGGCGGCGTCCGCGCCATACCCCATCGCTGCCAGCACATGGGATTGCCGCACCTTGCCCGAGGAACAGGCGGCACCCGCAGAAACCGCGACCCCCGCCAAATCCAGCGCAATCACCTGGGTTTCCGCCGCCACGCCGGGCAGGATCAGGCTGGCGGTATTGGGCAGGCGCGGAGCGCTGCCGCCGGCGATAATCACCTCGGGCGCCAGTGCCTTCACGCCGGCCTCAATCGCATCGCGCAGCGCAGCCAGGCCTTCCGGCAAAGGGCAGGCGATGGCGGCGGCGAAGCCGGCGATGGCGGGCAGTGCCTCGGTCCCGCCACGCCGACCGGATTCCTGCCCGCCGCCAGTCAAAATTGGTGCGAGGTCCAAACCGGGGCGCAGCAGCAAGGCGCCAACGCCCTTGGGTCCGCCAAGCTTATGGGCGGAAAGCGCCATGGAATCGGCGGGGCCGAGTGCGAAGGGCAAGCGCCCCGGCATTTGCACCGCGTCCAGATGCAGCAAGGCGTCATGCGCCTGACAGAGTTCCGCGATGGCCTCAACGGGATGCAGCACGCCGGTTTCATTATTGGCCGCCATGACAGTGACCAGGGCCGGGCCGCCCGCGCCCAGTGCCGCTTCCAGCGCGCCAAGGTCCAAATTGCCATCGGCGAGCACGGGGATGATTTCGGCATCCGGCCCGGCCGCCGCCAAAACGGCCGGGTGCTCCGTCGCGCCCACCAGCACGCGCCGCCCGGCAGCAAGGCCGCGCAGGGCCAAGGCATTCGCCTCAGTCCCGCCCGAGGTGAACACCACATCCCGCCCGCGCACCCCGAAGCGCGCTGCAATCGCCTCCCGCGCTTCTTCCAAGATGCGCCGCGCCGCGCGGCCTTCGGCATGGACCGAGGATGGATTGCCCGGCAAGGCCATCGCCTCAGCCATGGCGGCGATGGCTTCGGGGCGCATCGGCTCGGTCGCATTCGCGTCCAGGTAAAGGCGAGGCATGGCGGGTCAGCCTGGGGGCAGAGGGGCAGCGGCGCGGCCCAAAACCCGCCCGGCCAGCACATCCGCCAGCGTCACGCCGGCCAGGAAAAGCCTGATCTGCCCGCCCAATTCCGCCCAAAGATCATGGGTGTCGCAGCGCTGCCCTGCCAGGCAACCTGGGTTCCCTTCCTCACACCTGGTCGCCGAAATCGGTTCTTCCACCGCATCTATGATGGCGGCGATGGTGATACGCTCGGGCGCGGGCAGCAGCCGATAGCCGCCCCCGGGCCCGCGGGCCGATTCTACCAGCCCGGCGCGGCGCAGCCGGCCAAAAAGCTGTTCCAGATAGGCGGATGAGAGGTGCTGGGCAGCGGCGATATCGGCGATGGAAGCCGGCCGGGCCTCCAAAGGCTCCCGCTGCGCTGCCTCCCGCCGCGCCATTTCGGCCAGCGCCATGACAGCATAGCGACCACGGGTTGAGAGCCTCATCTGTCAGCCCAACCTGACACCAAAGGAGGGGGCCAAAAAAATCGCGACTCCCAGCATGAAAACATTAGGAATTTCCAGTCTCGATCGTTATATAACAGGCTCCTCGGAGGGACGGGAAACCCCTCTGAGGCATCGGGGTGGCGGCTTCGGCGGCACCTCGGCGATAGGATACCGCGGCGCTCCCGTGGCAACGATAGCTAGGTTTGCCGATCTTGGCGGTCAAGATTTCCGCGGTCGGTGAGTGAGTGAAGACAGCGTATTCTATTCGTGGGTTTTGGTTTCCCTCAAATGCGGCGCCGGTGCCGCTGGGTTCGCATCGCTCATCCCCCATGGGCGATGATGCGTGAGCCCCGCACCGGCCAAGAATGGAATGGACAGAAGAAGACCATGCCAGAAGTAATGTTTGCCGGGCCTGATGGACGGCTTGAAGGACGCTATCACCATTCCAAGCGCCCGAATGCCCCCACGGCGCTTTTGTTGCACCCGCATCCGCTTCATGGCGGCACCATGAACAACCGCGTCATTCATGCGCTGTATCAGCGTATGCAGGCGCTCGGCTTTTCCGTGCTGCGATTCAATATGCGTGGCGTGGGGCGTAGCCAGGGCCGTTATGATGGTGGCATTGGCGAAATTTCTGATGCCTGCGCGGGGCTGGATTTCCTGCAAACCGTGAACCCCAACGCGTCTTCGCAATGGGTGCTGGGCTATTCCTTCGGCGCCTATGTTGGCATGCAGGTGCTGATGCGCCGGCCGGAAATGGGTGGCTTTGTTTCCATCAGCGCGCCGGCTTCGCATTATGATTTCGGCTTCCTTGCCCCTTGCCCCTGTGGTGGGCTGATCCTGCATGGCGCCGATGATGAATTGGTGCCGGAAATCTCCGTGAAGAAGCTTGTGGAAAAGCTGAACACGCAGAAGGGTGTCAACATTGATTATCGCGTCATGGCCGGGGCGGGTCATGTCTTCACGCCGGAACAGACCGAAAAGGTTGTGGATGCGGCGGAAGATCACGTGATGGGCATTCTGAACCGCAATCGCATGGCGCTGGCCGCCGACTAGCTTTGGCGCCAAGCCTCGTGAAAAGGCCGTCTGGGCATTGCTCGGCGGCCTTTTTCATGGGCGGCATTTGTGCTTGACTCGCTTTCAGAACCGGGAGGTAAAAATGAAGTTTTCACGTCGTGCGCTGATCGCCAGCGCCCTTGCCACCCCTGGCATTGTCCGCGCGCAGGGCGGTTGGCGGCCGGATCGGCAGATCACCATGATTGTCGCCTTTGCTGCCGGCGGCGGGACGGACCTTGCGGCGCGCACCGTTGCACGCTTCATGGAAGCGGATCTTGGACAATCCGTCGTGGTCTTGAACCGCCCGGGCGCGGGCGGGGAAATCGGCTTCACCGAATTGGCGCGTGCCAGGCCCGATGGCTATACGATTGGCTTCATCAATACGCCGACCATCGTCACCATCCCAATTGAAAGACGCGCGCGTTTCTCGCTGGATGATTTTTCGCTGATTGGCAATATCGTGGATGATCCAGGCGGCATGTGGGTACTGCCTGACAGCCCCTATCGGACACTGGCCGATCTGCTCGCGGCGGCGCGGGCCAATCCGGGCACAATTGGCTATGGCACCACCGGCATTGGTTCGGATGATCATTTGGCAATGCTGGCGCTGGAACGCGCCTCTGGTACGAAGTTCCTGCATATTCCCTTCGCGGGTTCGTCTCAGGTGAAGCAGAATGTGCTGTCGCGCACCATTCCACTCGCGGTGATGAATGTCGCGGAAGGGCTGAATGATTTGCGCCAGGGGACACTGCATCCCATTGCGCAAATGGGTGAAACCCGCTGGGACCGTGCGCCCAACATCCCGACCCTGCGCGAATTGGGCTTTGATGTGGTGGAAGGCTCCATGCGCGGCATGGCCGCACCCGGCGGCATGCCGACCGAAATTATCACGCGGCTGGCGGATTCAGTGAAAAAGACTGTGGATAACCCTGAATTCCAGAAGCTTGCCGATCAGCAATTCCTGCCGCTGCGCTTCCTCGCCCCCGATGCCTATCGGGCGGAGCTTTTGGCGCTACGCACGCGCTATCAGGCCTTGTGGAATCTACATCCCTGGCGGGAGTGATGGTTTGGGGGTGATCCGCTGAAGATTGACCATGACACCGCGTGCAAAGGGCCAGCCAAGCTATTCGCCAGTTGTCATGCCGTGACCAGCCGCTCAGCAAGGCTTTGGAACATGGGCAGCCCATCCTCGCCGCCCATCAGCGGGTCCACCAAATCTTCCGGATGCGGCATCAGGCCGCAAATACGGAGATTGGGTGAAAGAATACCCGCGATATTGCGCGCGCTGCCATTGCGATTGGCGGCATCGGTCGCCTTGCTCGCTTCATCCACATAGCGAAAGGCCACCAGCCCTTCGCCTTCCAGCCGATCGAGCGTCGCCTCATCGGCGAAGTAATTACCATCACCATGCGCCATGGGCGCGCGGAAGCAATCACCCTGGCGCCATTGCGCGGTAAAGGCCGTGCCCGCGCGTTCCACCCGCAAGCGGCAATCCATTGACAGAAAGCGTAACGTCGCATTGCGCAGCAAGCCGCCCGGCAAAAGCCCGGCTTCGATCATGATCTGAAAGCCGTTGCAGACCCCAAGCACATGCCCGCCGCCGGCCGCAAAATCCTTCACCGCGCGCATGATGGGCGATTGCGCCGCCATGGCCCCGCAGCGCAGATAATCGCCATAGGAAAACCCGCCCGGCAGCACCACCAAATCAAGCCCCTTGGGCAGCGCCGCTTCGCGGTGAAACAACATCGCCGGTTCGCGACCCGAGGCACGTTTGAGCGCGAGGCGCATATCCCGCTCTCGATTCGTGCCGGGGAATACAATGATGGCTGCCTTCATGGCCTTCAGGTCCTGATCAGGCGTAGCCAATGCAGCCCGCCCATGAATACCATTGTCACCAGCGCGGCGAGCGCCGCCGCCGTCACCCAGCGATTGATCGTCCGCTTGCTACGCGCCACCATATTGCCGCGCGCGACAACAGGCGCGCGCTGTTCGCGCCAGCGCAGCCCCATGGCAATCAGCACGGTCAATACCAGCATCGCGATCAGGCTGGCCTTGACCACCTCAGACGATCTCCACCCGGAAGCTTTCGATCACGGTATTGGCGAGCAGCTTGCGCGCCATATCTTCCGCGACCTGTTTTGCTTTTGCCGGATCGGCCTCAGCCAGATCTAGTTCAATCACCTTGCCGGCGCGCACATCATGCACGCCGCCAAAGCCCAAGCCTTCCAAAGCATGGCCAATGGCCTTGCCTTGAGGATCCAGAACGCCCGTCTTGGGCATTACATAAACGCGGGCTTTCATTGAATGGCCTCCGGCCCCTTCATGTCGCGCACGCCAGCTTCGGGCAGGATACCAAGGCGCCGGGCCACTTCCTGATAGCCTTCCTCAACCTTGCCGAGGTCGCGGCGGAAGCGGTCCTTGTCCATTTTCTCGCCGGTCTTGGCATCCCAAAGCCGGCAATTATCCGGGCTGATCTCATCGGCCAGGACGATGCGCATTTCCTCATTTTCCCAAAGCCGGCCGAATTCCAGCTTGAAATCAACAAGCGTAATGCCGACGCCAAGCAACAGCCCGGTCAGGAAGTCATTGATGCGCAAGGTCAGCGCGATCATGTCATCCAGATCATGCGTTGAAGCCCAGCCGAAGCAGGTGATGTGTTCTTCCGCCACCATCGGGTCATTCAACTCATCATTCTTGAAGTAATATTCAATGATGGACCGCGGCAGGCGCTGGCCTTCCGGAATGCCCAAACGCTGCGCAAGCGAACCGGCGGCGACATTGCGCACCACCACCTCAAGCGGGATGATCTCCACCTCCCTGATCAATTGCTCCCGCATGTTGAGCCGGCGGATGAAATGCGTCGGGATGCCGATCTCGGTCAGGCGCATCATCAGATATTCGCTGATGCGATTATTCAGCACGCCCTTGCCGGTGATGGTGCCCTTCTTCTTGGCATTGAAGGCGGTGGCGTCATCCTTGAAATACTGCACGAGCGTGCCGGGTTCCGGCCCCTCGAACAGGATTTTTGCTTTACCTTCATAGAGTTGGCGGCGACGAGCCATGGGTCAGTCATCCTTTGGCCCACCATCCAAGGGCGGAAGGCGGCGCGAGCATTTATCTATAGCAGCCCTGACCCAGGGTCGCCACTTCAGGTCCCGAGTCGTCGCTGATCGTCGGGAAGTTCAAGTGGCTTGAACGCGCCATCGCCAGGCGGGGCGGGGCAAAAGCGCCAAAGCCTTTCGCCCGTCGCGCCAAAGCCCAAAAGACTGGCCGAAACCGTGCCATACCCGCCATGCAGCGGTACTTTGAGCGTCGCGGCCAGATCACCCTCATGGCTGTCATCGGCAAGGCGTTCCTCCCAGGCGCGCCAATCACCCTGCACGGGATCGGGCGCGGCGGCAGCGCGGAAGCGCGGCAAGTGGCGCCGCGTGCGGGGGTGGCCTTCATCATTCGGTGGATGCGATGTCACCATGGAAAGCCCTGGCGCCAGCAGCCTGGCTTGCGGGCGCCCTTCGCCCAAGGCTTCGATGTAGAAGGCGCTCCGTTGATCCGCGATCACCAGATTGAAGGGCCGCCAGGCGCCGGCATCAAGCCGCGTGATGACATTCGCCGCTGCTTCCGCTGTCTTTGTATTTGCGGCCATCAGCGGTAATTCGCCACGGCTCCGTTTGCCCGGCGCCGGGCCAAGGCTGCCGGGGCGGTTCAACGCCGCTGCCAGCACACCATGCGGGCCAAGCGCCATCCAGCTGCCGCCCGCGCTGCGGTCCCGTCCCCCAATCACGCCCGGATAATCGGGCCACCAGGCCGCCGGCGCATCCCAGGCGCGATCCGCCCTTTCATCCCGATTGGCGGCAATCAGCATCGGCCATCCATGATCAGGCCGGTTGAGCAAAATCAGCGTGCACATTGCGCCCGGAAACTGCGCCGCATGGCCGCGGCGCGCAAGCCGGTTTCAGAAACGGAAATTGAGTGAAACGCCAGGCCGCCCGTAATAGCCATAACGCGGATAGGGCGCCGGCACGTGATAGGAAGGTGCAGGCGCGTAGTAATAGGGCGGTGGCGGCGCGTAATAGACAGGCGGCGGGGCGTAATAGATGGGCGGCGGCGCGTAGCGGACCGGGGGTTGAATAATCACCACCTCATCATGGCCGCGTGGTGGATGATGCGGCCTGGGGTGATAACCATAGCCGTAGCCATATTGCGGATGCGCGCTTGCTGTGGCGCCCGACAGCACCAAGCCAATCAAGCCAAGGGACAGCAGTGCAAAATGACGGAGCTTTGATGTCATGGCGACAACTCCTTTGATTTCGGAAACATGCTCCAGCCACACGGCAGAAAAAAGGCACGCAGCAAGGCTTCCGTTGCATCGTCCATCATAGGTGCTGATGCACGCGCTTCAGCCCGCGCGGCGCACGCAGCGGACATGGTTATGGCCGCGAATGTCGTCGCCCTGCGGGCCGAAGCCTTGGGGCCAATCGCCGGGCTGAGCCGTCTTCGGGTCGCTTCGCTGCGCCCCAGCGCCATGCGCATCCACCCAGCGCCAATTGCCCGAACCTGGCGGCACTTCCATACGGCCAAGCGCCGGCCCAAACGCAAAATACACCGCCAATTCACCAACGGCTGTGAAGGGGCGCGGCCGGCCTGCCGGTGGTGGGCTTTCGAGATGCGTCGTGGAGGCCCAGACATAGGCAGCGGGATCGGCAAGCCGAAACACCGGATCAATCGCGGGGATGCGCCCATGATCCACAATGCTGTGCAGTTCCTTCGCATCCGGCAGCCGCCAATCGGCATGACCGCCAAGCCGAAGCGCCGCGCAATGCGCCAGCGCAGCCTGCCAAGATCGGGCGATGCCATCATCGGTGCGCTGCCATTCAAGACCCGTGGCAGCATCCAGCACCGTTTCCGCAGTTGCGCGGAAATCATTTGCGCCATAGGCCGGCCCGCGCACCAGCCGCACCGCCAGCCGGTTCGGCGTGCGCATCCGATTTGCCGGGTCCATCAGCGGATAGCCCTTGATACGGCCATCCGCGAAATTCACGCCGAAAACGGTCTCGGACCCGCCGACAGTGCGGCCCAGGTAGAGTGTCGTTGTCCATTCCTGCACATCAATGGGTCGGCGCCCCGCTGATGCGTCTCCCAGCCCTGTCCCGCCGCCATAGGCGAAGCGAAATACCGACGTGTCGATATAGGGGCGAGAGGTCGCCGGGTCCCCCGTGAAGCCGCCACGGAAATCGATCAGCGAATAAAGCTCTCGGATGGATGGCACGCGCCAATCGCCATGGCCACCCAGACGGCTTTCGGCAGCAAGCCGCGCTGCCTCCTCAAAGGTGACAGGCGCGCTTGGTGCCTCGGCCCAGGTCAGGCCAGTAACGAGATCGGTGACGGTGCCATCACCATGCGCACGATACGCCAAGGCACGGCGCGGCGGAGTGCCATCCGCGCCGGCAAAGGGCGTACCTGGCTCAGGGCAGGCGATCTGCCCGGCTGCGCCAAAGCACCGATCCTGCCCGGTGCCGGGGATGTTGTAGGAAAGCGTTTGCGCCGCGGCGGTGCCGATGGCTGCGACTGCCAGCGCAATCAGTGGGACATAACGCATGGCTCCCTTCCCCGAGTTAGCCTTGCCCGCTGCACCTGGCCGCACAGGCTGCAGAATAGGGGCGGCCATCCCCAGAACTTGACCCGCCACACGGTTGAAAAAAGGCGCCCTCACAGGTCCAGCATCATCGGTTCCAGCGCATCGCCCAGCGCGATATTTCCGCCGTCCAAAACCTCAGCATACACGCCCAAATCCGCATGGCCGAAATACCGGCGGAGATCGCGCGGCGGGTTGGCGTCGCGCGCGGCGGTTTCGGGGTTCACCTCGGTCGCCGCACAGCGCACGATGCGCTTCACAACCTTCAGCCGCACCTGACCGATCTGGATTTCCTTGCCGATCCAATCAAACTCCGCCCAGGGCCGGCCACCAGAGAAATAGAAATTCGCTCGAAAGCGGAGCGGGTCCAGCACCATGCCGGCCTCGGCTTCCAGCGCATGCAGGCTGGAAAGGCCAATGATGGAAACCACCTTCATCGCCACATCGGAAAAGCGATGGCCGGGGGCTTCGATGAAGCGGGGTTCGCCGCGCGCCTCCGGCCCCAGGAAATCGGTCAAATAGCGCGCAATGGCGGCCTTGCCTTCCTCGGTCCGCGTATCGCCCAGAAAGGGCGCGGCGCCGGGGGCGCGGATGGCGAGGCTCCCGTCATGCGGGTCAAAGGCGGTATGCAGCAGGGCGAGGCGTTCATTGGCCATCAGGCAGCCGAAATTGCGCTTGGAAAGCCAGCGCGGGGCCGCCACATCAAAGGGCGCATCGCCTTGTGCCAGCGCGAAGCGCCGATCATGCGGCAGCATATCGCTTGGCGTCAGCGCCACGGCTTCCAAAGCCTCGGCAGACAGGCCCTTTACCGGGTAGCGGTAGATCTTTTCGATGCGCATCGGGCACCCCCTTGAAGCAGATCAAGGACAGATACCACATATCAAGCATTCTGGTGTCATTCGTTGCCCATTCGGGGGCGAGGGGCATCGTCCGCTCAGGAGAGGGACCACATGGATATCGAAAAGTTTACCGACCGCGCCCGCGGTTTCTTGCAAGCGGCGCAAACCATTGCCATCCGCGAATTCCACCAGCAGGTGACGCCCGTGCACCTGTTGAAGGCGCTGCTGGATGACCCGGAAGGCGCGGCAAGCGGCCTAATCCGTGCCGCCGGCGGTGATCCGATTCGCGCCAAGAACGCGGTGGAAAACTTCATGACCCGCCTGCCGAAAGTGACCGGCGGCGGCGCTTCCGCCCAGCCGAGCTTCACCGCCGATATCGTGCGCATTCTTGGCAATGCCCAGGAACAGGCGAATCGCGCCGGCGATGCCTTTGTGGCGCAGGACCGCGTGCTGGTGGCACTCGCCGGCAGCGAAGGCGATGCCGGGCGCGCGCTCCGCGTGGCGGGCGCCGAGCCCGACAAGCTGGAAAAGGCCATTGCGCAAATCCGCAAGGGCCGCACGGTGAATAGCCAGAACGCCGAAGACAGCTTCGATGCTTTGAAGAAATACGCGCGCGACATCACGGAAGTCGCACGCCAGGGCAAGCTTGACCCGGTGATTGGCCGTGATGAGGAAATCCGCCGCGCCATTCAGGTGCTCGCGCGCCGCACCAAGAACAACCCGGTGCTGATCGGCGAACCCGGTGTCGGCAAAACCGCGATTGTGGAAGGCCTGGCGCTGCGCATCGTCAATGGTGATGTGCCGGAAGCCTTGAAGACCAAGCGCGTCATGGCGCTTGATCTTGGCGCGATGGTGGCCGGTGCCAAATATCGCGGTGAGTTTGAGGAACGCCTGAAGGCGGTGCTGGCGGAAACCACGCAGGCGGAAGGCGAAATCATCCTATTTATTGATGAAATGCACACGCTGGTCGGCGCTGGCAAGGCGGATGGGGCGATGGATGCATCGAATCTGCTGAAGCCAGCCCTGGCGCGCGGCGAATTGCATTGCATTGGTGCCACCACGCTGGATGAATACCGCAAGCACGTGGAGAAAGATGCAGCGCTCGCGCGGCGCTTCCAGCCCGTGTTTGTGGGTGAGCCGAGCGTCGAGGACACCATTTCCATCCTGCGCGGCATCAAGGAAAAATACGAACTCCATCACGGGGTGCGCATTGCCGATGGCGCGTTGGTGGCCGCCGCCACCCTTTCCAACCGCTACATCACGGATCGCTTCCCGCCCGACAAGGCGATTGATTTGGTCGCTGAGGCATCATCCCGCCTTCGCATGCAGGTGGACAGCAAGCCCGAGGAGCTGGACGCGATTGACCGCGACCTCATGCGCCTCAAGATCGAACGCGAAGCGCTGAAGAAGGAAGATGATGCGGCATCGCGTGATCGCCTTGCCAAGCTTGAAAAGGAATTGGCGGAGCTTGAGGAAAGCTCAGCCGCCATGACCACGCGTTGGGAATCCGAAAAGGGCAAGGTGGTTGAAAGCCAGAAGCTCAAGGAAGAATTGGACAAGGCGCGGACCGAGGTTGAATTGGCCCAACGCCGCGGCGATCTGACCAAGGCTTCCGAACTGCTCTATGGCGTTATTCCAGGCATTGAAAAGAAGCTTGCGGATGCCGGCAATGGCGATGCCAAGCTGGTGAATGAAGCTGTAACGGAAGAAGGCATTGCGGCGGTGGTCAGCCGCTGGACCGGTATTCCGGTTGAGAAAATGTTGGAAGGCGAACGCGCCAAGCTGCTGCGCATGGAAGACCAGTTGCGCAAGCGCGTGGTCGGCCAGGAAGAAGCGCTTGAAGCGGTTTCCAAGGCCGTGCGCCGTGCGCGCGCCGGCTTGCAGGACCCCAATCGCCCGATTGGTAGCTTCCTGTTCCTTGGCCCGACGGGTGTCGGCAAAACGGAATTGGTGAAGTCGCTCGCTTCCTTCCTGTTCGATGATGAACGCGCCATGACGCGCATTGACATGTCTGAGTACATGGAAAAGCACGCGGTATCGCGGCTGATCGGCGCGCCGCCTGGCTATGTGGGGTATGAGGAAGGTGGCGCGCTGACGGAAGCCGTGCGCCGGCGGCCTTACCAGGTGATTTTGTTTGATGAGGTCGAAAAGGCCCATGATGATGTCTTCAATGTGCTGTTGCAGGTGCTGGATGATGGGCGGCTGACCGATGGCCAGGGGCGGACCGTTGATTTCCGCAACACCATCATTGTGCTGACCAGCAATCTGGGCGCGCATGCCATCGCGGAATTGCCGGAAAGCGCCGATATCGAAGCGGCGCGGCCTTCGGTGATGCGTTCGGTGCGCGAACGTTTCCGGCCGGAATTCCTGAACCGATTGGATGAGATCGTGCTGTTCCGGCGCCTCGCGCGTGGGGATATGGCGGCCATTGTGGATATTCAGCTGCGCGGCCTGCGCCGGTTGCTGGAAGATCGCAAAATCGCGCTCTCCTTGGATGAGGCTGCTCGGGAATGGCTCGCGGAAGCAGGCTATGATCCGGTTTATGGCGCGCGTCCGCTGAAGCGTGTCATTCAGCGGAACCTGCAGGACAAGCTGGCGGGGCTGCTGCTGGAAGGCAGCGTGAAGGATGGCGAAAGCCTGACGGTCACGGCGAGCCCCGATGGGCTGGAAGTGCGCCATGCCGCGCCGGAGGCCACGCAAGCCGAAGCCGCCTGACAGGGCTTGATCAGGCGCCGCATTCGCGCAAGCTTTCAGCCGCTTAAGCTGGAGGCTCAACAAATGCGGCGCAGGATTTTTCTAGGCACAAGTGCGGCGGTGCTGGCTGGGGCAGCCCAGGCCCAGCATCACGGGCAGCACGGCGCGAATATTCCGGCGGATCAAATGTCTGCGCTGCGCGGGCCCAATCCCCAGGCGCTCACCCCTGAGCAATTGGCGCAGCGCGTGGTGACCAGCCCCGCGCCGGCCGGGCCGCCTGGGCGCTGGGTATCGCGCGCCCCTTTGCCACTGCCGCGCAGTGAAATGGCCTGGGCGACGGCCTGGGCCGGGAAGCTGCACGTCATCGGTGGCTATGCCCAAGGCCAGGTGGATAAGCCCTATCACCATGTCTATGACCCGGCGGCGGATCGCTGGCAGGAAGCGGCACCTTTGCCGCGTGGCGCCAATCATGTTGGCGTGGTGGCGGATGCCGGGCGGATTTATGCGTTGGGCGGCTTTACCGAACAGAACCGCGCTTCCGACACCAAGGCCTTTGTCTATGATGTGGCCGCGGATCGCTGGTCCGCCATTGCGCCCATGCCGCGGCCTCGTGGTGCCGGCGCTGTCGCGGCGGTGGGTGGCAAGATTTATCATATTGGTGGCGCAACAGATCCTTCACCCGAACGCGCCAGCATTTCCTGGAATGAGGTTTATGATCCGCAGGCCGATAAATGGACTCTGCTGCGCCCGCTGCCAGCCGGGCGTGACCATGCGGGCGTGGTGGTCTGGGAAGGGCGTATTCACGTCGCCGGCGGGCGCTTCAACACGTTTGAAAACAATACCGGCCTGCATCACGTCTATGATCCGGCAAGCGATACCTGGCGCCAGCGTGCGCCGATCCCGACACCGCGTTCCGGCCATGGCATGGCGGTGCTGCGCGGGCGCTTCTGGTGCATGGGCGGCGAGGAACGGCTTTATGACGCGCAAAACCGCCCGATTGATCGCGTAATCGGCACGGTGGAATCCTATGACCCCGCCACTGATAGCTGGCAGCACCACGCACCCATGCCAACACCGCGCCATGGTTTGGGCGCGGCGCTGATTGGGGATTGGATTTATGTCGCGGGCGGCGGGCCGATCGTCGGCGGCGGCATCCAGACCGCGGTGCATGAGGCTTTCACGCCGGGGTAAAGGATCGCCTCAAAACCCCGCGAATTTCAATACCAATCCTGCAATCGCGGTGAAGCCAAGGCTGCGTGCCAAGCCTTGCTTCATCGCGAAAAGCAGCACGGCGGCGAAGACCGCAAGCGCCAGCGCCGCCGGGTCAAGGCTGCTCAGCACCGGCAAATCAAGCCTGATTGGCCCGAAGCTGTTGACATGGACATCGCGGAAAATCACGCGCAACCCAAACCAGAGCGCGAGGTTGGCAATCACACCCACCACCGCCGCTGTTACTGCCCCCAAGGCGCCCTTCAACCGTGGCGCGGCATGCAGTTTTTCAACAAAGGGCGCACCCAGGAAAATCCAGGCAAAGCAGGGCGCGAATGTGACCCAAAGCGTCAGCGCACTGCCCGCAACCCCACCCAACACACCATCGGCGCGATAACCCGCGAGGAAGCCCACAAATTGCAGCACCAGGATCAGCGGCCCGGGCGTGGTTTCCGCCAGCCCCAACCCCGCCAGCATTTCGGGCGCGGAGAGCCATTGGTAATGCTCCACCGCTTCCTGCGCGGCATAGGCAAGCACCGCATAGGCGCCACCAAAAGTCACCACCGCAAGCTTTGAGAAAAACCAGGCTATATCCCCATAAACGCCCGATCCCAGCAGCAGCACCACAGGCCAGAGCCAGAGCGCGAGTGCAATCAGCCCCGCGCGCCGCGCGGCACCGGCCATGCGTGCTGGGCGGTCCGGGTCAGCCGCGATGGCGGCATCCAACAGCGCTGGTGGGCCATCCTTCGCCGCACCATGGCCTGCGCCGGCAAAGGCAGCCGGCAGCGCAAAACCAATCGCGAGCGCACCCAGCACCACCAGCGGAAAGGGCACATTGAACAGCGCGAGTGCGGCAAAGGCTGCGATGGCAAGCGCGACAGGCACCGGCCCCTTCAGCGCGCGTTTCGCCACCTTGATCAGCGCTTCCACGACCAGCACCAGCACCGCGCATTTCAAGCCAAAGAATAGCGCGGCCACAATCGGCACATCGCCCAAGGTTGCATAGATGATGGACAGCGAAAGCATTACCGCCGCACCAGGCAGGATGAACAGCAAGCCCGCCGCCAAGCCACCCCGCACGCCATGCATCAGCCAGCCGAGATAGGTCGCCAATTGCTGCGCCTCCGGCCCTGGCAGCAGCATGCAGAAATTCAGCGCGTGCAGAAACCGCGCATCGGACACCCAATGGCGCTGTTCCACCACTTCGCGATGCATCACCGCAATCTGTGCAGCCGGCCCGCCGAAGGACAGCAACCCGATGCGTAGCCACACGCGCAGCGCTTCGGCAAAGCTCGGAAAGGCGGGAGAAGAGGTCTGGTTCATGGGGTCCTCGGTCCGGGCCAGTTATGGGACTCTTCTACCGCATCTCGCGCCCAACGATAAAAGGCATCGTAAAGCGCCATGCCGGCGTCCAATTGTTTCAAATCATCGCGATACATGCGTGACAAACCAAGCGATGCGGCAAGCAAGCCCGCCGCTTCGGGTGCCAGGTCCATGCGGGCGGTATCGGCGGCGCGAATGATCTCTGCCAGGCGATCCAGCGCCGCGCTGTGTAACCCAAACTCGTCCAGCATGACGTCGAAGGTACAAAGGGGCCCTCGATGGGACCAGAATACGCCTTCAATATCGAAGGGCGTCGCGCCAAAGCGATCCGCCACGGCGGCCACTTCAGATGCCGCGACAAATAGGAAAACAGCGCCAGGATCAATGAAGCGGCGAATAAGCCAGGGACAGGCGATACGATCCACCTTGGGGCGCGCCCGCGTGACCCAAAGCGTATGGCCTTGCGCAAGGCGGACCGGCACATGCTCAGGCTTCATCAGAGGCAATTGCGCCGCCGCCCAGCCCTCAAACCCGCCCTCAAGCGTTTCGGCCGAGATTCGCTTATGGCGCAGCCAAGCGGCCACACCCTCGCTCAGTTTCAGGCCTCGCTGGCAAACCACAACGACATCCTGCCCGGCGAAGTCGCCAGCCCATTCGGCGACCTTGCGGAAATCGCGCGCCACTGACCCGGGCAGGGTGCGAGGATCGGCGGCGATATCCTCGGCAATCCGTACATCAAGAATGACAGGCGCATCAGGCAAGCCAATGCGCCGGGCCAGTTGCAAACCGGTTATAGTGGTGGGAGACGGCATGATTGCGTCCTCTCCAAACAGGAGTATGGGACGCGATGCTTGGACCTAAGCCTCACGGGGCGATCGCGACTTGCCCCTTAAACTCAGGCTAAGGCGACGCTCCAATGGAAGTCAAGAGCGGCGTTACTCCGCCGCCACAGGGGTGAGCAGGCTTTCGCCTGGCTTCAAGCGCGTGAAGGCAACCTTTTGCCATTCCAGAACAACGCGATCATGGTCCAGCCGCACGGATGTCGCTGCAAGCCCTGCCCGGTCGTCGCGCGTTTCCGGAAAATCCTCGCGCCAATGCGCGCCGCGCGATTCCTCGCGCGCCTGAGACGCCACCACAATTGCGCGGCTGACCAACAGCAGTGATTTCAGATTGAGCCAATCATGCCAGGTCAGGTTGAAGGCGCGGTTGGCGCCATCAACGCCGGAAGCATCAAGCTCAGCCTCCAAGGCATCCAGGGCGCTGGTTGCGTCAGCAAGCCCTACGGCGTCGCGCAGAATGCCGGCCTTGTCCCACATCATTTCCTGCAAGGCGTCACGCAGCGGCGAAAGATTGCACGCCGGTCGCGCGAAAGGCGCTTCAAGCGCAGCGATGGCGGCATCAAGTGCTGTCGCATCGGGTTCGACCAAAGCCCCTTCGCGCGGCACCCAGGCCGCCATGGTATCGCCAGCAATGCCGCCGAATACAGTGGAATTCGCAACCCCATTGCCGCCAAGGCGATTGGCGCCATGCACGCCGCCCGTATCCTCACCGGCGGCGAAAAGCCCGGGCAATGCAGTGCTGCCATCCGGGCGGAACACTAGGCCGCCCATCATGTAATGCGCGGTCGGCACCACCGGCACGCGGCCACCGGCCAGGTCAAAGCCCATATCGGCGCAGCGTTCCACCATGCCCTTGAATTCGCGCCGCACGCGATCCGGGCCAAGATGCCCCATTTCAATCCAAAGCCCGCCGGCATCATTCACATTACCGGCCAGGATTTCGCGCTGCATGGACCGGCTGACGATATCGCGCGTCGCACGCTCGGCGCGCTTATCGTATTTCGCCATGAAGCGCTTGCCATCACCGCCCAGCAGATAGCCGCCCGCGCCGCGTAAGCCTTCTTCAATGATCGTGCCTGTCATGCGCGCGCCCGGCCCCGCCAGCACGCCGGTCGGGTGGAATTGCACCATTTCCATATCGCGCAAAGGCAAGCCGGCGCGCAGCGCCATCGCCATGCCATCGCAGGATTTATCGCCTGATGGCGTGTGGTATTTATACATGGTGGGCCCGCCACCGGTGCCGAGCATCACGGCCTTCGCCTGCACAAACACCAAACCGCCCGAGCGCATATCAATCAGCAGCACGCCCGAAAGCTGCGCGCCATCCGCGCTTGGGATCAGCGCCACCGCGCGATGTTCTTCCAGGCGTTGAATACCGCGCGCCCAAACCTGTTCCGCCAGGCGATTGACAATCTCAATCCCGGTCAAATCACCCTTATGCACGGTCCGATCAAAAGTCTGCCCGGCAAAGGCCTTTTGGTGAATAGTGCCATCGGCGTTGCGATCGAAAAAACAGCCCCAGCGATTTTCCAATTCGCGGATGCGGCGCTGCGCGCCTACCACCAGCGTCCAGGCCAAATCCTGGTCATTCAGCCATTTGCCGCCATCAAGCGTATCCATGAAATGACGCTCGGCGGAATCACCCTCGGCAATCGCAACATTATAGCCGCCTTGGACCATGCGCGTGCAGCCGCATTTGCCAAGCAGGCCCTTCACCGCAATGGTGACTTCCAGCGCGGGATTGCCAGCCTTGGCGTGCAATGCCGCGAGCAAGCCCGCACCGCCCGCACCCAGCACCAGAATATCCGCACTCCGCCGTGTGATTTGGGTGGGCATCACGCTGCCCCCAATTTTTCAAGCACGGCCTGGCGGCGGCGCGCCGCTTCATCATTCACCTTGGCGAAAAGACTGCCGCCATGGCTATCCATCGCCACCAGCAGCGGCCCAAAACCCCTGATGCGGAATTTGTAGAGGCTTTCAGGATTGAGATCATCCATATCCACATCCTCCACCGCTTCGATCCAGGTGGTCTCCAGGGCCGCCGCACCGCCCACCACGGCCAGATAGGCGCCGCCCAAATCGCGAAAGGCTGCAAGCGATCCATCACGCAAGCCGCCCTTGCCGATGATGATCCGCACCCCTTCGCGTTCCATCAGCGGGCGGGTGAAGCGTTCCATGCGGTCTGATGTGGTGGTGCCAACGCACACCGCCTCATACCCCGAATGATTATTGCCAACGCGTTCCACCTTGCGCAGATTGGGCGCGGTATGGATCACGGCATGGCCTTGCAGATTGAATTTCGTGCGCCGGCCATGATCGAACATATGGATCTGCGTCGCATCCCGAATGCCATAGAGCGTTTCCTCAAGCGTCACCGTATCGCCCACGCGGAGCGCGCGCACTTGGGCTTCGGTGATCGGCATGGGCAGGATGTGATGCGTCATGTCTCTTCCTCTGGGACTGGCCAGCGCCCTTGGGCGGCTTCGGCCAAAGCCTCATCCTCCAGGCGATAGGAAAGCCGCGCTGCTGGCGCGGTGCCAAGCTTGGCATAAAAGGCGCGGGCACGCAGGTTTTCCTCAGCCGTGCCCCATTCCACGCGGCTATAGCCGCCCGTGACGGCAAAGCGCATCGCGCCGCGCATCAGCGCACGCGCAGCACGTGTGCCGCGATGTGCTTCCATCACGAAAATATCGCGCAGCAATAGCCCCCAGGTGAAATCCCGCGCCGGGAAAAAACCGGAAAGCGCCACAAGCCCTGCCGGTTCATCCCCCGCGCGCCCGATCAGGCAAAAGGGGCCCGCGCGATTGGCGGGTGAGGTCAGCGCCTCTGCCGCCGCAACAAGGCGTGTATGGCCCAAAACCTCATCATAATAGGCGCCCATTTCCGCCAGCACGCGCATCAGCGCGGGCCGATCCGCTGCCCCCGCCAAGGTCACGGCGATGCTGGCGGAAGACATGGTTCAAAAACCTATGCTGATGCCGGCGGGCGTGAAGGTTGCACTCGCGCGGCGCGCGCTATGGCATTGGATATTCACCGCCACGGGATTCATGGTGATGTGCGTTGCCGCGGTTTCCACATGTACGGCGAAGGAAGTGCTATCACCACCCAAGCCTTGCGGGCCAATGCCAAGCGCATTCACCGCTTCGGAAAGTTCTGCTTCCAGCTTCGCCCCTTCCGCATCGCTGCAGCGCGACCCAAGCGGGCGCGTCGCCGCAATCTTCGCCAAATGCATGCAAAGATCGGAGGTGCCACCAACACCAACACCCACAATCGTCGGTGGGCAGACCTTGCCGCCGGCCTGGATCACGCGGTCCACGACAAAGCGCTTCACGGCGGCAAGCCCATCGGCTGGGATCAGCATTTGCAGGAAGGACCCGTTTTCTGAGCCCGATCCCTTCGGGATCATCTCCAACCGCACTTCGCGATCCGCATCGGTGAAATCAATATTGATGACCGGTACACGTTCCCCGCAGGAGGTGTGTTCGTTCTTCCGCGTAATCGGATGCACCACGGAAGACCGCAGCGGGTGTTCGCGCGTGGCGCGCGCCGTGCCGCGCGCAATGGCTTCCTTCAGCGCAAAGCCATCCACCGCGACATTGCGCCCGATCAGCAGGTTGAAGATCGGGATGCCGGTATCCTGGCAGAGCAGATTATCCATCCGTTCCGCCACGCCGATATTCTCAATCATGGTGGCCAAAATGGTCTTGGCGGTGGCATCGGTCTCGGTAGCATCCAGCCGCGTGAAGCCGGCCTTGATGTCATCGGGCAGGATTTTGCAGGCGCGGATATAAAGCAGCTTGGCCGCTTCCTCGATCGCCTCCGGCGTTACAACCAATGGCGCGATTTCGGTCTTGGACATCAGGCTCATGCAACCATCCCCTTTTCCGCCCAAGTTTCCCACAAGCGCCGGTAGGATGAAAGCGTTTCAAAGCACGAGCGAAAGGCCCGAAAGGAATAACAGCCCGAGCAAGACCAGCCGGAACCCCTCGGCCGGGATAACGCGATAGGCGCGCAGGCCAAGAAAGGTGCCAAGGGCAAGCGCGGGCAGGGCGATCAACAGCGTCTTACCGGTCTCCAGGGTGAAAAACCCGGCATAGGCAAGCCCGGCTGCGGCGATGATCTGCATCACCACAATGAAAGGCTGGAAAATCGCGCGAGCCTCGTCCTTGCGGAGCCCCTTCACATCCGTCCACATGGAAGGCAGCGCGCCGGAAAACCCGCCAATACCGCCCAAGGCGCCCGCGAAAAACCCGACAACCGCATCGGCGCGCTGGCCGGCCGCCAGTTTGGGCGGTGCCAGGCGCAGCGCAATCCGCGCCAGCATGAAGCCGGCATAGCCCACCAATAAAATGCCGATGCCGGCCACAATCACGCGCGCTTCCACCACACTCAGCGCCCAAACGCCAAAAGGCGTGCCCAAGGCTCCGGCAAAAACATAGGGCTTCAGCACCGGCCATCGGATGGCGGGCCACACCACGCGCAAGGTCACGCTTTGGATCAGGAGTGATCCCAGCACCAGAACTGGCGCGATCTCCTGCGGGGTCACCCAGTGATACAGGATACCCGCCGCCACCAGGTTGAAGGCAAAGCCCGCAAGGCCCGAGCAGAAGGCCGCGATGAAGCAACCGCCCAGCAGCGCCAGAAGATCAAAAGACATTGAACAGGAAAACCAATCCCACCAGCAGGGCAAGCCCGAAGGATGCCGCGACCAGATCCTTCTGCGCCCGCCCCCAGCCCAGAAACTCCAGCGCCATGACGCGTAAACCACCTGCCAGATGCGCGGCCAGCAGGATGACCAGCGCGGTTTCGGCCGCCTTCACCAAAGGGTTTTCTGTCCAGCGCAAAAACCCATCCAGCCGCGCTTCCCCCTGAATGGCGCTGCCGAGCGCCCAGAAATGCAGCGGCAAAAACAACGCCAGCAACAGGCCAGAAACCCGGTGCACGGCAAAGCCGATCCAGCTTGGGTGGGAACGCGCGCGGAAATCCATCAGCTATAAAGCCCGAAGGCGGCACGGATACCAAAAGCCGCTGTCAGCAGCCCAAGCCCAAGCCAGCAGAAATCAAGGCCCCGCCCGCGCCAGCCAAGGGTTTCGCCCGCGATATTGCGCAGCCCAATCGCGCCATGCAGCCCTGCCGCCAGCGCAAACAGCACATAAAAGATCAGCCAAGCCTCTGAGCCCTGGGTGCGCGCCAGAATCTCCCGCGCCGAAAGCCCGCCGCGCACGGCGGTGATGATCGTGATCAGATGCACCAGCACCGCAAGCGCCAGGATCATGGCAGTGATGCGCTGCACCACCCAAAGATGCGCCTGCCCGCGCGCAGCCCTGTCAGCCATGGCGCTTGCCGCCAAGCAGGCTCTCCCAGAACAAGGTCCGCTTCAGCCCGGCAACGGCGCCTGATGGGTCAATCTGCTTCGGGCAGCGTTCCGTGCAGGAACGGGTGGAATGGCAGGAATGGCAACCGGCATCGCCCGCTACCGCATCCAGCCTCTCGCCGCGCGCGCCATCACGCGCATCATTCACCAAGGTCCAGGCGCGGTTGAGCGCCGCCGGCCCCAGATAATTGCCATTCCAGGCGACAATATCGCATGAAGCGTAACAGACGGCGCAGCCGATGCATTCAATGCCGGCATCGGCTTCGCGCCTGGCCTTGCTGCCGGGGGCGACCACGGCAAATTCATCCGGCACGGCGCCATCTGGCGCGTCCTTAGGCTGAAAAAACCCCTGCGCGCGCTGCCATTTGTCGAAGAAGGGCGCCAGATCAGCCGCCAGATCGCGGATCACCGGCAGATTGGCCAAGGGGCGCAATTCCAAAGCGCCATCGGCACCCACCACCTTGCGCACATGCGTCCGGCAGGTCCATCGCGCACGGCCATTCACTGTCATGGCGCAAGACCCGCACATGCCAACACGGCAGGCGAAGCGATAGGCCAGGCTCGGGTCCAATTCGCGCTGGATTTGGGTGACAACATCCAAGACGGTCTGATTGTCGCGCGCCGGCACATCATAGCGCGCGAAACCGCCCGCTTCCTCGCCACGCCAGACACTGACCTTGAGCTGTTCCATGCGCGGCAGACTAAGCCCACTGGACAGCCTGTCCAGCCCATGGCCTGCTGCGCGAAACGGGAGGAAGCAGGCATGGAAAAACGCGGGGCGGATATTCTGGTGGCGGCGCTGAAGCAGGCTGGTGTCAGCCGCATTTTCACGCTTTCGGGCAACCACATCATGACGATCTTCGATGCCCTGATCGGCAGCGGGATTGAGCTTGTGCATACCCGCCAGGAAGCCGCCGCGGTGCATATGGCCGATGCCTGGGCAAGGCTGACCGGGGAAGTTGGCGTGGCGATGGTGACCGGCGGACAAGGGCATACCAATGCCATCGCCGCCATGCCGACTGCCATGGCGGGTGAGGTGCCGGTCGTGCTGCTCTCCGGCCATGCGCCGTTGCGCGAATTGGGCATGGGCAGTTTTCAGGAAATGCGCCAGGCCGATATCGCCGAACCGCTGACAAAACTCTCCTTCACCGCCTCCAGCACGGCGGGCATTGGCGCCGATGTGGCGCGCGCCTTTCGTGTCGCGCGGTCTGGCCGCCCTGGCCCGGTGCATCTCAGCCTGCCGACCGATTTGATGGATGCGCGCATCACCGCCCCCACTTTGCCCGATGCGGCGGCCTTCGGCGCTGAGGCCATGCCGCTTGGCGCCGGCACAGCGCACGCCATTGCGGGGATGATTGCCGAAGCAGCGCGGCCCATCATTCTGGCGCCGCCCGCCTTGTGCAGCCCGCGCGGCAAGCCGCTGTTGGCCGCACTCAGCGCGGTCGCCGGCCTGCCGGTGATCCCGATGGAAAGCCCGCGCGGACTGAATGATCCCTCGCTTGGTGCCTATGCCGGGGTATTGGCTGAGGCTGACTTGGTAGTGCTGGTGGGCAAGGCGCTTGATTTCTCGCTTCGCTTTGGCCGCGCGCCGGGCATTTCGGCGGAGGCCCGCTTCATCCAGATTGACCCTGATGCCGGCGTGATCGCGCGCGGCGCGCGTGCCCTGCCGGGGCGGATTGCCCTGGCAGCGGTGGCAAGTGCTGCCGAGGCGACCGAGGCGCTGACCCGCGCCATGAAACCCCACGCCAATCAGGCCTGGGCGGCGCGGCTTGCAGCGGCCATCGCGTTCCGCCCACCCGGCTGGGCGGCCTTGGCGGGCGCGACGGGAGGCCCAATCCACCCCGCCACATTGTTCCAGGCGGCCGAGCCCTTCCTTGAACAAGGCGCGGAGTCTGTCCTGATCAGCGATGGCGGGGAAATCGGCCAATGGGCGCAGGCGATCCTTGCTGCGCCAACGCGGATCATCAATGGCCTTGCCGGCGCCATTGGTCCTTCCATCCCCTTCGCCATGGCAGCGCGCGCCGCCAAGCCAGAAGCACGTATCCTGGCGATTATGGGCGATGGCACTTTCGGCTTTCATATGGCGGAATTCGATACCGCCTGCCGCCACAAGCTGCCCTTCGTTGCTGTGGTTGGCAATGATTCCCGCTGGAATGCCGAATATGAAATCCAGAAGCGCGATTACGGCGCCAACCGCACCCATGGCTGCGAATTGGCCCCGGGCACGCGTTACGATCTGGTGGCGGTGGCCCTGGGTGGGCACGGCGAATACGTCACGCGCGCTGAGGAGATTGCGCCCGCGCTGGAACGCGCCTTCGCTTCCGGCAAGCCGGCCTGCGTGAATGTGGTGATTGAAGGCCAGCCGGCGCCCAATATCAGGATGGGCGCGTAAGCCGCCCTGCGGGCACGCCCTGACCGGCGCCGCCTGTCTTCCTTGATGTTGTACCGAGCCATGGTGAAACTGGCGCGGTTGGGCATTGTTGCAATTCTTTAATTAGTCGTTTCTCCCGCGCCGCCAAAGGAAGCGGCTTGGCTTGAATGATTGCGCGGCACCAGCGCCAGGGCCACCATCGCAAGCAATAGGCTCGCGACCCACCAAGCCTGCCATAGCCCGAAGGAAAGCATGCCCGTAACGGCGGCTGAGGCAAGCATCCCGGCGCCCACCGCCGGTGCGGCGCTGCGGGATGCCGCAACGCCCAACGCCAGCATCAGCGCGGCACCGATCAGGGCGCCAATGCCGCCCAATTCCAGCCAGAGCTGCAAGGCGCCATTATGCGGGTGCAGCGGCATGACCTCCACATGCGGCACGGCAAGGAAGTCGCGCTGTGCCGGCGCCTTGATGTTGAGCCGGTCAAGCGTCGCGGCATCGGGCCGCGCGCGCCCGCCCGGCATGGCGCGGCTGGCTTCCAGGCCCCAGCCGGTGATCGGCCTTTCGGCAATGCGCTGTGCGGCGAAATCCCAGATCACCAGCCGATGCACAGCCGAAGGCGGCAGGCTGGCAGAGGGGATTTGCGGAATAAGACCTACCAGCAGCGGCATGGTGAGAATCGCCAAAGCCACCACCGTCCCAACCAGGCGCGGCACCAGGCGCGGTGCCGCAAGGCTGAGCACCGCCGCGCCCAAGCCGGCAATCGTCGCGAGCCGCGCGGTTTCCCCCGGCAGAGCGATCAATATCCCAGCCCCCAGCACCAGCAGCGCCCCCCGCGCCACCCAGGGCCAGGGCAGCGCGAAGGCCATGGGCAGCAATAACGCCATAAGCGATGCCGCCGGCTTCAGCCCGAACATGAGCGCTGCCGGGACTTCCTTGAGCCCACGCACAGCCGCGCGCAACGCATTGCCGCTTTGCCAATCAGCAAAAGCCGCCGCCAGGCCAAGCACCAGCCCAAAACCAATCCAGGGCATCAGCCGCGCCCCTTGCGCTGCACCTGCCGCGCCATGCGCCAGCAGCATCATCGCCGCCAAGGTCACGGCGAGCAACGCGGCGCGCCCTGGTTCCGGCGCCCAAAGCGCGGTAATGCCCCCCCATCCCGCCAATATCAGCCCGAGAGACAGCACTGCCCCTTGAGGCGCGCCGGGCCGCCAGCCGGCCCGCCAGCCAAGCGCTAGTGTAATCGCCATGGGAATCAGCGCCAGCGGCGTCATGGCCTTGGATTGCAGCACCGCCACAAAGGGCGCAGCGAGCAGGCAGATCGCGACGGGAAGTCCAGGATGAGACATGATCAGCGGCAATAGGCCAGAACCGCGCCGGTTGAAACCGCGCCTTGCCAGGCGCGCCCGCCCGCGACACACTTCCTCACAAGGGGTAACACACAAGCGGCTTCAGTTTTTCTAATAAGGTCAGCAGGAGTTCGCAGCTTTGCTACCCGCCATTCCCGTTTTCGATCTGCGCGCTGAAGCGCAACCATCGCTTGCTGCCATGCGCGCCGCGCCGGTCAGAACCGAAGCGCTCTGGCGCTGGGCGCGCGGGCATTATACGCCGGTCGGGCTTTCGATAGCCGATAGGCTTTCGCGCCATTGGTTGCGCCGCAATGATAATCCCTTGCGCGCTGAGATCGATGGCATCGCAGCGGGCCTGCCTGGGCCAGGTGCCTATGCGCTGAACCTTTCCTTCGAATGGGGCTGCACGGTCGGGCTAAGCGCGGCAGAGGCACCTTTCATGCTCCGCGTCCTGGATTGGCCCCTTCAGGGGCTTGGCGAACGGCTTTGTGTCTTTCGTCAGGCGGGGCCGGCTGGGGAATGGCTCAATCTTGGCTGGCCTGGCTTTGTCGGGGTGATCACCGCATTGGCGCCCGGGCGCTTTTGCCTTTCCATCAATCAGCCGCCGCTGCCGCCGCGCGCCATCGCACGCATGGCGCGCCGGGTGGGGGCAGATTTCTTGGGCCGTGCCGTGGATTGGCTCGCCGCACGGCCGGCGCGCTGGCGCCACCGTGGCCTGCCGCCGGCGCATCTGATGCGCCTGGTTTGCGATACCGCGCCTGATTACGCGGCAGCCCTTGCCATGCTGCGTGATACGCCCGTGGCAGCGGGGGCGATTTTTTCACTCGCCGGCACGCAGCCTGGCGAGGCCGCGGTGATTGAACGGACCGAGACATCGGATGCGGTGATCGAAGCCGAACCCAATGCCGTTGCCGCGAATGGCTGGCAATGCATCGCCAATCCCGGCGCGCCACGCTGGCGCTATAGCGCCGAACGCCATGCCGCCATGACAGCGCTACTGGCCGGGCCGATGCCAAGTGACTTTAGTTGGCTCACGCCGCCCATCGCGAATGAGGGTTCACGCCTGGCTGCCATGATGTGCCCGGTGACGGGCAGGCTGGAATTGCTGGGGATGGAAGGTACCGCCGCCGTGACGCAGCCGCTTTATTTGGCGTGAAATGAAAAGCCCCGGCACTTAGATTGTTTTCCATTCACATTCGTTCAAGGAAAACAATCTAAACTTTTTGTTTGGTCGCATTTTCCGAGTCGCCAAGTTTTTCCACTTGACTTGAAAATGCTCCGGCACCGGGGCTCCCCAACAATAGACCGGGCGATATCACACCGCCGCAATACTCTCCCGGCGCAGCTCCACCGAAAGCGCATCAAGCGAACGCTCAACACGATCCAGCATTTCCGTCACCTCATCCTTGGTGATCACCAGCGGCGGGGAGAAGCCGATGCTGTCATTCATCATGGCGCGCAGGATCACGCCCTGTTCTTCGCCATGCTTAACCAAGCGCGGGCCAATCTTGCGCGCGGGGTCGAAATTCTTCTTCGCTCCCTTGTCTTCCACCAATTCAATCGCACCCACCATGCCAACACCGCGCACTTCCCCCACCATCGGGTGATTGGCGAAGCGGCGCTGCAATTCGCTTTGCAGATGTGGCCCCACGGATTTCACATGGCCGATCAGGTCAATCTCATCATAGATCTTGAGCGTTTCAATCGCGACCGCGGCTGCCACCGGATGCCCGGAATAGGTAAAGCCATGGCCCCAAGTGCCAACAGCGGAAGACCCCTCCGCAATGCCCTGGAAGACGCGTTCATTCACCATCACGGCCGAGATCGGCAAATAGGATGAAGACAGCGCCTTGGCGCAAACCAGGATATCCGGCGTGATGCCAAAGGTCTGGCAGCCCCAATAATTGCCGGTACGCCCAAAGCCGCAAATCACCTCATCGGCCACAAACAGCACATCATGCTTTTTCAGCACGGCCTGGATTTTCTCGAAATACGTGCGCGGCGGCACAATCACGCCACCCGCGCCCATGATTGGTTCCGCCCAGAAGGCCGCCACCGTCTCCGGCCCTTCATTGATGATATAGGCGTCAAGTTCTTCCGCGAGGCGTGTGGCGAAATCTTCCTCCGACTCGCCCGGCTTCGCATTGTGGTAGTGATGCGGCGTGCCAACGTGATGGAAGCGCCCGCCCGCGATTGGCGCATCAAACAGCTTGTGATTGGCCGGCAAGCCCGTGAGTGACGCCGCCGCCAGCGTAATGCCGTGATAGCCCTTGAGCCGCGCAATCAGCTTTTTCTTCTCAGGCCGGCCAATCGCGTTGTTCATGTACCAGATCATCTTGATCGCGCTGTCATTCGCCTCAGACCCTGAATTGGCGAAGAACACCTTGCTCATCGGCACCGGCGCACGCTCAATCAGCATCTCGGCCAGGTCAATCATCGGCTCATGCGATTTGGCCGTGAAGGAATGATAGAAGGGGAGCTTGCGCATCTGGTTGGCGGCGGCCTGCACCAGGCGTTCATTGTCAAAGCCGAGCGAGGTGCACCAAAGCCCCGCCATGGCTTCGATATATTCCTTCCCCTGATCGTCAAAAATGCGCACGCCCTTGCCGCGGCTGATCACCAGCGGGCCGTTGACCTGATGCGCCTTGGCATCGGTATAGGGGTGCAGCACATTGGCAATGTCGCGCACGGCATTGGAATTGCGGGGTGGGGTCATGTTCTGGCTTCCTCGGACCTGATCAGAAACCTGATTAAGGCATGCCTTGGCCCAATCCCCAAGAGGAAAGCGTTGCCCTAAGCCCCGCTGCGCGCCACATTAGCCCAACGGAGGCATCACATGACCGAAATCAAACCCCATGCGGCCCATTGGGGCAGCTTCGATGCGGTGGTGGAAAATGGCCGGCTGGTGGGGGTAAAGCCCTTCCATCGGGACCCTTTCCCCGGTTCGCTGATCGAAGCCATGCCCGATGCGGTGCATAGCGCGGCGCGGATAGACCGCCCCTATGTGCGCAAGGGCTGGCTGGAAGGCCGCCGGCGCGGTGCCCTCCGTGGGGGTGATCCCTTTGTGCCGGTATCCTGGGACAAGGCGGTGCGGCTGGTCGCGGAAGAAACCCGCCGCGTGCGCGCCGAAGCTGGGCCAAAATCCATCATGGGTGGGTCCTATGGCTGGTCCTCGGCCGGGCGGTTTCATCATGCCCGCAGCCAATTGCAACGCTTTCTGGGGCTTGGCGGTGGCTATACGGGGCAGGTGAATGCCTATTCCTATGCGGCGGCGCAGGCGCTGCTGCCGCATATCCTCGGCACCAATGAAGTTCTGCTCGGCAAGGTCACGGATTGGGCGGCGATCACGCGCTATTCGAAGGTAATGCTTTGCCTCGGTGGGCTGCCCATTCGCAATGGCTATGTCACCTCGGGCGGGGCGGGCCAGCACAGCAATGAAATGAATTTGCGCGCCGCCGCTGAAGCCGGGCTGCGCTTTCTGCAAATCTCCCCCGCGCGGGCGGATGTGCCGGATTGGGCGAACGCGGAATGGACTCCGATCCGCCCTGGCACGGATACCGCGCTGCTGCTCGCCATGGGCCATGAAATCCTGACCCGCGGGTGGGAGGATAAGCACTTCCTCGCGACACATTGCATCGGCTGGGACAAGCTCCGCGCCTATATCCTCGGCGAAAGTGATGGCGTTGCGAAAACGCCGGAATGGGCGGCGCCGATCACCACCATCCCGGCGGAGACAATTCGCCTCCTCACCGCCGAAATCGCGACACAGCCGGCGATGCTGACCGCAACCTGGTCCTTGCAGCGTGCGGATTATGGGGAGCAACCCTATTGGATGCTGACCGCGCTTGCCGCGATGCTTGGGCTGATCGGGAAGGCAGGGCAGGGTGTCGCTTTCGGTTATGGCAGCGTGAATGGCATGGGCCATCCCAGGCGCGAAGTGCCAAGCTTTGCCATGCCGGCAACGCCCAATCCGACCGGCTTCTTCATCCCCGTCGCGCGCATTACGGAAATGCTGGAAAATCCCGGTGGCGAGCATCACTTCAATGGCCGCGTGCTGCAATTTCCCGATACGCGCATCATCTGGTGGGCGGGCGGCAATCCCTTCCATCACCACCAGGATTTGAACCGCATGCTGCGCGCCTGGGCGCAGGCCGAGACCATTATCGTGCAGGAACCCTGGTGGACATCACTGGCGCGCCACGCCGATATCGTGCTGCCCGCCACCACCACGCTGGAACGCAATGATATCGCGAGCAGCGGGCGTGATCGTTTCCTGCGCGCCATGCATAAGGCCATCGAACCGGTCGGGCAGGCGCGGAATGATCACGACATGCTCGCCGATATCGCGGAAGAATTGGGCTACCGCGAACGCTTCACCGAACAGCGCAATGAAGAAGCCTGGTTGCGCCACTTGTTTGAAAACTGGCGCCGCCATTGCGCGCGCATGGGCCAGGAAACGCCTGACTTCGACACCTTCTGGGAAAAGGGTTTTTGGGAAGCCGATGCACCCGCGCGCGGTGAGGAATATACCCAATTCGCCGAATTCGCTGCCGATCCGGAAGCCAACCCGCTCGACACACCCTCCGGCAAGGTGGAGCTGTTCAGCGAAACCATCGCAAGCTTCGGCTATGATGACGCGCCGGGCCATCCGGTTTGGATCGCGCCGCGCGAATGGCTGGGGGCGGCGGAAGCCAAGCGCCATCCCTTGCATCTGCTGTCCTTCCAACCCGCCACGCGGCTGCATGGGCAATTGGATACCGGGCGGGTCTCAGCCGCAAACAAAATCGCGGGGCGCGAGCCCATCATGCTCAATCCGGAAGACGCTGCCGCGCGAGGGTTGAAGGATGGCGATATTGTGCGCGTGTTTAATGATCGCGGCGCTTGCCTGGGTGGCTTGCGGCTTGATCCCGGCCTCATGCGCGGTGTCGCCATGATGGCGACGGGTGCTTGGTATGATCCTTTGGAACCTGGCGTGCCCGGCAGCATGTGCGTGCATGGCAATCCGAATGTGCTGACGGCGGATATCGGCACCTCCAAACTCGGCCAAGGCCCCTCAGCGCAATCCTGCCTGATCGAGGTTGAGAAATGGACCTCCGCCTTGCCACCCGTGCGCGTCCATCTGCCACCGGTGATCGAGGAAGCACCGTGATCCACCGCCGCGCCCTGCTGGCGGGTGCGGCGGCCCTCCCTGCCGCGCGCGCCCTCGCGCAGGGCGCACCTGGTATCGCGCAACGGCTGGATGATGCGCCGAGTGCGGGCATCAAGCGCGATTTGCTGATCCAATGGGGCGATCGCGTTGCCTATGACGCGCCTTCCTTCGCGCCGCTTGCGCCTAATCTTGCAGCCGCCGACGGGCAATTCGGCTGGGATGCGCGCGTGGTGGCCGCACTGGCCTCTCCGCGCGTGGAGGATGGCATTCCGCGCGCCGTGCTGGCGGTCGGCCACCCAACAGTTGATCCCGCCATGGCCTTCCCCGATGGGCGGGATCGGCCAGAGATTGCCGGTGCCATGCAGGGGGCGAGCCTGATCAATATCCAGCGCCGCGGCGGTGTTTGGCTGGTGACGGAAGGCGGCTTTCAGATGCGCCGCTTGCATGCGCGCACGCTGTGCCGCATGGGTGGCGCGGGTGGGCCGGCGCGGGGCGTTTTTGGCGTCACCGGCGGCTGCGCTACCCCCTGGGGCAGCCTGCTGCTAACCGAAGGTGAGGGCGCCGCCTGGGCGCGGCGCCTGCCCGGTGTGGAGGCAGCGCAGGCCGGCCATGTGGTGGAACTTGACCCGTTTGAACCGCAATCCGTGCCGGTGAAGCGCGGCTCCCTTGGCAGGCTTGGCGCGCGCGATGTCGCGGCAGCGCAAGCCACGGATGGCCGCGCCGTGGTGTTCCTGGCGGATGGGCGCGAAGGCGGTTTCCTGTGGCGCTTCATCTCCGATGGGCCAGCGGCGGAACCCAATGCCTTGGATCAGGGCGCGCTTTACGTCGCACGGTTTGAAGCGGGCAGCCTGCGTTGGATTGCGCTGCCCGCCGATGCGGAACCCTATGGCGCGGCGGTGGCGCGCGGGGCGAATAGCCTCGGGCGGCCTGTCGCGCTGGCGCTGGACCCGAATGGAGCGCGACTGTGTTTGGCGCTGCGTGAAAGTGCCCGCAACCCGGCGGGGGCGGTGGTGGAAATGCTGTTCGCGGCCCGCGATCCCGCCGCCGATACGGCGATCGTCGAAAGCCTGATTGAAGGCCGCTTGCCACCGCGCCCGCGTGCTGGGCGGGAACCAGCCTTGGTCCCCGCCTGGCCGGTGGCGCCCACAAGCATCTGCCTTGATGGCCAGGGCAACCTGCTGCTCGGCACGGCGCAGCCGGCGCGCGACAGTCCCTTGCCCGATGCGCTTTACCTGCTGCCCGTGGAAGGCCCGGCGCGCGGCCAGCCAAGCCTTGCCTATGCTGTGCCAATCGGTGCCGCCCTGGGCGGTGTGGCCACAGTGCCGGGGGCTGCGGCCTGGGTGGCGGGTGTGGCGCATCCCGGCGCTGGCATGGGCGCGCAATTCGCGACACCGCGCAGCCGCTGGCCGCATTTCCGCGAAGGTGAGCCGCCGCGCGGCGGTGTGGTGGCGTTGACGCGCGGCGCTTGAGGGCAGTGTCAGCGCATTTCAAAAAAAACGTCACGCACCCCATCTTCCACGAGCACGCGTAATCGGCGAAACAGGCGGGCAAGACAAGATTGAGGAGATGACCATGGCGGCAGAAACCAAGCCCGAAGCGGCACTGGACGCGAGCGAGGATATCGGCAGCAACCCCAATCCCCGCGCACCCATCAGCGACATCATCGCCGCGCGCTTCGGCCGCCGCGCCATGCTTGGCGCCAGCGCTGCCCTTGCCGCGCTTGCAGCGACCCCTGAGGCCGAGGCGCAAGGCCTGATCCCGCGCCAGGGCGGCCCTTCCAGCCTGAGCTTTCCGGAATTGCGCCACCAATTGGCACAAGGCGATGCCGTTGCGGAAGGTTATGAAATCCAGAATGTGATCCGTTGGGGCGATCCGGTGCTGGCCGGCGCACCCGCCTTTGATGCCACACGCGTGACGCCCGAAGCCCAGGCGCTGCAATTCGGCTATAGTAATGATTACCTCGATTTCTTCCCATTGCCGCAGGGCAGCGCCAATCCGGATCACGGTCTGCTCGTGGTCAATCACGAATATACCAATACCAATCTGATGTTTCCCGGAATGGGTTCGGGTCGCGAAGCCCGCACGCGGTCCAATGCTGAACAGACCCGCGCGGAGGCCATGGCGCATGGGCTTTCGGTGATTGAAGTGAAACGCAGCAATGGCGTTTGGGGCTATGTGCCGGCAGCGGCGCATAATCGGCGCATCACGGCGGAGACCCCCATGCGCATCAGCGGCCCGGCTGCCAGCGCGGCGCGCATGAAAACCGCCGCTGATCCTGCGGGGCAGCGCGTGCTTGGCACGCTGAATAATTGCGCCGGCGGCAATACGCCCTGGGGCACGGTGCTGACGGGGGAAGAAAATTTCAACGGCTATTTCGGCGGTGATCCGGCGAAGACGCCACACCAAGCCATCATGCGCCGCTACGGCATTGCTGGCGAAAGCTGGTATAATTGGTGGCGCCATATGGATCGCTTCAATGTCGAACAGGAAGCCAATGAAAGCTTCCGCTTCGGCTGGGTGGTGGAATTCGATCCCTATGATCCGCAAAGCATGCCGGTGAAGCGGACCGCGCTTGGCCGCTTCAAGCATGAAGGTGCGACCCATGCGATCAGCGCCGATGGCCGCGTGGCGTTTTATTCCGGCGATGATGAGCGGTTCGAATATGTCTATAAATTCGTGACCGCCCGGCCCTGGAACCCGAATGACCGCGCCGCCAATCGCGATTTGTTGGATGATGGCACGCTTTACGTCGGCAAATTCCATGATGATGGCAAGCTGGAATGGCTGCCCTTGGTGCATGGCCATGGCCCGCTGACTTCTGCGAATGGCTTTGCCAACCAAGCCGATGTGCTGATTGAAGCCCGCCGCGCCGCTGATCTTTTGGGTGCCACACCGATGGACCGGCCAGAGGATGTGGAAGCCAATCCCGTCAATGGCCGCGTTTACGTGATGCTGACGAATAATTCTCGCCGCACGGCGGAACAGGCGAACCGCGCCAATCCGCGCGCGCGCAATGTCCATGGCCATATCGTGGAAATCATCCCGCCCGGTGCCGGTTCAGCCCGCGTGGATCACGCGGCGACTGAAGCGCGCTGGGGTATTTTCATCGCCGCCGGCAAGCCGGGCGTTGATGCGGGCGCGCAATATCACCGTGCGACATCCGATCAGGGCTGGCTTTCCTGCCCCGATAACTGCACCTTCGACAAGAAGGGCCGCATTTGGATTGCAACCGATGGCGCGCCGGAAACCTCGGGCGTCGCTGATGGGCTTTATGCGGCGGATACGGCCGGCCATGGCCGCGCGCTGACGCGGCTTTTCTATCAGGCACCAACCGGGGCAGAGGTCTGCGGCCCCTGCTTCACGCCGGACAACAAAACCATTTTCCTCGCGATCCAACATCCGGGTGAGGATGCAGGTTCCACCTTTGAACGCCCGTCCACCCGCTGGCCGGATTTCGCCGAAGGCGTGCCACCGCGGCCCTCCGTCATTGCCATCGTGAAGAAGGATGGCGGGGAGATTGGGGCGTAGAGCATTTTCAAGCCAAGCGGTAACGCTTGGCTGCCCGGAAAATGCGATTGGAAAAGCTGGCATTTTCAAGCCAAGCGGTAACGCTTGGCTGCCCGGAAAATGCGACCAACAAAAAGCTCGACAGGCTTGGCCCCTATCGCCAGACAATCCGACAACTGGAAAGGGCAGTCCTGCATCCGAGGCGGGCGCCGGCAGGGTTTTTACATGCCGGCCCTGGTCGCCATTCGATTCACTGCCGATGTCACGGCAAAATTCGAACAACGCATCAAGGCGGGGAAAGCCCCAAAACAGGTCATCACCGCCATCATGCGAAAGCTCATCAACCTCACAGATGCGCTGCTCACAAAAGGCAGAAAATGGCAAACACGGGTGGCTTGACCATCAGGGGCTCTCTACGCTGCCCCGCGCCCCAGCCAGCGCAGCACGGCAAACCCCGCCAGCATGATGAAGGCAACATGGCCAAAGGCGATACCCCAGGCGGCCACACCCTCTCCGCCCGCCCAATCCAGCAAAACGCCCGCCAGCAAAGGCCCGACAAACCCGCCAGCATAGCCCAGCATGCTATGCAGCCCCATGGTCGCACCGCGTAGCGCCGGGTCCGCCGCCTGCACCGTGCCCGCCGTCAGCGCCGAACTATCCAAATAGATCGCCGCATTCCACAAAAACACCAAAAGCAGCACCACAAAGGGCGAGGCACCAAAGCCAAACCCCGCCACCAGCGACAACGCGGCGCCCGACAGCATGGCAATCGCCACAATCCTGTCCCGCCCCAGGTTTTCGGCCAGACGGTTCCCGACGAGTGAGCTCGCAATGCCAACCAACCCGGCAAGGGTGAACAGCACGGTGGGACCAGGCAGCCAGGCAGGTGGCGCCTTGATCAGGAAGCTCGCGGTCAGGAAGGCGACCGCCCATGCGCGCAGCACGGCCATTTCCAGCGTATGCACGGTGTAGCCCGCAATCCAGGCCATGGCACGGCGATTGGCTAAAATCGGGCGGAAATCCAGCAAGCCGCGCGGCGCTGCGCTTTTGGGCGGTGGCGCATCGGGCAGGATCAGCATGGCAATGGCAAAGGCGCCAGTGGCGGCCAGCCCAGCTACCAGAAAGGCAAAACTCGGCCCCACCAGCGCATCGCAAAGCCCGGCAAGCGCGAAGGAAGACGCGCCCGCAATCCCAACGCCGGCGGCATGCCAGGCGACCGCACGGGATTGTGCGACACCCGTCAGCGGATCAGCAATGGCTTTAAGGCCGGGCATATAGGCGCCTGCCCAGCCAATCCCGGCGAGCGCCCGAAAGAACAGCCCGCCCCAAAAGCCATCAGCGAAAAAGGCAAAGCCCAAATGCGCCGCCGCCGTGGCACCCGTGCCGATCAAATAAATCCGTCTGGCCGGCACGCGATCAGTCAGCGAAAGCAGCACCGGCACCGCCGGCACATAGGCCGCGAAGAAAACCCCAATCAGCCAACCCGCTTCCGTGGCGGAAAGCGACCAGCGCGCCATCATCTCCGGCAAGAGCGCGGGCAGGGTGAAGGCACCGATCTGGGTCAGGATTTGCGCCGTGACCATGGCCACCACGAAACCCCGGCTGCCGGGGGACAGGGTCATGGGCTGATTAGGCCGCAAATCGTCCCTTTCGCAAAGCCTGTCTTGATCCCCGCCGCGCCGCGCCCGATGTTACGTTGAAGTGATTGAGGGAGGACGCAATGCGTATGGTCGAAACCCCGGAAGCGCTGCGGGCGCTGATCGGGCAGGAATTGGGTGTCAGTGATTGGCTGGAGGTAACACAGGACTTGATTGATCGCTTTGCCGAGGTCACCGGCGATCATCAATGGATCCATGTGGATGTGGAACGCGCCAAGCGAGAGATGCCCGGCGGCAAGACCATCGCGCATGGCTATCTGCTGCTGTCGCTGCTGCCCAAGCTTGGCGCTGGCATCTACAAACTTTCCTGGCCCACACGTTCCATCAATTACGGCAGCGACAAGGTGCGCATCGTCAATCCGGTCAAGGCTGGCGCGCGCATCCGGCTCCGCCAAAGCCTGGTTGCGGTGGAAGATGGCGCGCCCGGCGCGCATCGCATCACCGTGCGCCAGACGCTGGAAATCGAAAATGAGACGAAGCCCGCCATGATCGCGGATACCATCCGCATGTCTTTCACCTGAAACGAAAAGGAACACGCAATGAAACTGACCTGGTTTGGCCATTCCGCCTTTCGCCTGGAATTCGGCAAGTCGGTGGTGATGATTGACCCCTTCCTCACCGGCAATCCCGCCTTTGGCGGCGATGCAGAAGCCGCCAGCGCGGGGGCGACCCATGTGCTGTTGACCCATGGCCATGCCGATCACATCGGCGATACGGCAGCCATCTGCAAACGCACCGGCGCAAAGTTGGTGACCAATTATGAACTCGCCATGTGGCTCGGCAAACAGGGTGTCACGGCGCTTGATCCCATGAATACCGGCGGCACCACGGATCAGGGCGAGTTTACCGTCACGCTGACCCAGGCTTTCCATTCCTCGGCTGAGGTGGATGCCAATGGCGTTTTCCATTGCCTCGGCCTGCCGAATGGCATTGTGGTGACGCCGAAGGACAAGCACGAACCGACCGTCTATCATATGGGTGACACCGATATCTTTTCCGACATGGCGCTGATTGATGAGCTGTATGCGCCAACGGTTGCGCTGGTGCCGGTGGGGGATCGCTTCACCATGGGGCCGCGCGCTGCGGCGCTTTCGGTGAAGCGGTATCTCCGCAATGTCACCACCGCCATTCCCTGCCATTACGCGACCTTCGGGATGCTCCTGCCGGATGCCTCGGGCTTTGAGGCGGAGATGGTGGGCGCCAAGGCCAAGGTGCTGATCCCGGAAAAGGGCAAGGCGGTCAGCCTGTAACAACGCATCCTGGGCGGGTGCCGTGATGCGGATCAAGACGCCCGCCCAACGATACTGTCAGAAAAGGCGCTGGTTTCATCTTTGGTTTTGATGGAAGGAAATCCTCATGCCTTGTGACCGGCGCTTGCTTCTTTTGGGGCTAATCGGGCTTGGCGCTTGCGCCGCCAAGCCAACGGAAACGGCGTTTTTGCCGGAATTTCGTGGTTTTGTTTCCATTGACCCTGTACGCCATTCGATTGAGCAGGGCGCCGATATGCTCACCCATCGAAGCCGACTCGTTGGTCAGCCTTGGGACACCGCCCGGCTGGTTCAGGCTTTGGAATTCCTCGCTGTTGCAGTGCCCAATGGGCCGCGCTGGAATGTGATGCTGCCCATGGCGCAGCTGACCCTGCCCGCGGCGCGGGCCGAATGGCGGCAGGCCTTCGGCATCGCGCCAGAAGCCCGCGCGCAGGAGGTGATTGATACCCTGACGGAACTCCGCACCGCCTTTGCGGAGCAACGTCCCGCCAGTGCCACCGCTGCCTTGCGAGCACCGGTTTTCTCCCCGGGCGGACAGGAATCGCTCAATCTTTTCGCTGATCCACCCGCCCTGCCGCGCACCACCCGCGCCGTGATTGATGCGCGCCAGGAATTGGCCTCGCAGAGTGCTGAGCAGCGTTCGGGGCTTGCCTTTGTCGTTCGCTAGATGCAGGCGCCCGCCAGGCAGGCAAGGATATAGATATGATAGGCTACGTAAGATTTATTGGAAGGATATCAAAATGAGGCACAATAGGCGCGTTATTCTCGCGGGGCTGATTGGCCTGGGCGCCTGTTCTGGCCTACCTGAGACAGCCCGGCTGCCAGATTTCAGCAGCTTCATCACAGGCGATGCCGTGCGCCATTCCATCGAACAGGGCGCCGATATGCTGACCAATCCGGGCCGGTTGACCGGCCAGCCTTGGGAAACGGCGCGCCTGATCCAGGCCTTGGAATTCCTGTCGGTTGAATTGCCGAATGGGCCACGCTGGAACGTCATGCTGCCCATGGCGCAAATCACTGTACCCCGCGCGCGCGGCGAATGGCGCGAAGCCTTTGGTATCGCCCCTGGGGCCCGCGCGCAGGAAGTGATCGATAGCCTGACGGTGGTGCGTACCGCCTTCGCGCGCCGCAGCCTTTCCGGCGCCGTGGACGCGTTGCGGCCGCCACTTTTCACCCCGGGCGGCCAGGATACGATCAATCGTCTGGGCAATCCGCCAGCACTACCAAGAAGTCGTCGAGCCCTGCTTGATGCGCGCCAGGAACTTTTTGAGTCAAGAAATCACGATCGTAGCTGACCCGAAAAATTGCATCCACAGTCCAAGGCGTGATCGCTTCACAACGATCACGCCGTGGCGCAAATGTTTCGAAATCACGCCCCCGGCGCCACCAGCGTGCAATTCCCCGCCGAGCGCGCCTTTTGGCACGCCTGTTCAGCCTGCGCGCGCGTCAGCCCCTTCACCCTTGCGGTGAAGGCGGCATTGTTGCCCTGCGCGACCCGCACCACTTCAGCCTGACCGCCACCGCCTGCCGAGGAACGCGCCGATGAAGCCGCGCTACGCGCCAAATTTTCTGAGGCAAAACGCCCAAGGCTAACTGACCAGCCATTGCCGCCCCCGCTTGGTGGCGGCACCGAACCGGCGCGGCCAAGCGCGGATGCTGGTGCTGCCTGGGCGGAGCTGATCAGGCCAAAACCGCGTGTGGGTGCAGCCGCCGGTGCCTGACGCGGCGCCGGCGGCGCCAGAGAAGCAGAAGCCAGCGCTGAACTGCCCGTATCAAGCCCGGAACGCCGGCGTTCCTCCGGCGTGAAGGTGCTGCCATCCGGGATCGGATCCATGCGGACCACATTTCCAAGGCTCGCCACCTGCGTGCCCGCCGGTGCCGCCGGGGCAGGGGCCGCGGCCTGGGCCACTTGCACCGTTGGCGCTGGGCTGCGCTGTTCATTCAGCGCCATCATCGTACCGCCATCCATTCGGCGCGGCCCGCGCGGGATGTTTGTGCCGATATCAGCCGCGGCATAAACCTCGGCCGGGGCGCGACGCGCTGGTGCCGTGCTTGCGATGCGTGGCCCGACGCGCGCCACGTAATTGCGCGTTTCATCGGGCAGTCCGCGCCCACCCCACAAATAATCCTCCAACCGCCGCGGCCCGGCATTATAGGCCGCAAGGAAGGCCGGGTTGCCGTAAAGCTGATACATCTCACGCAGATAGGCCGCGCCGGCCTGCAAATTATCGTAAGGGTGATAGGGATCAGGCCCCAGATTGTAGCGCTGCGCCAATTCCCGGTAAGTGCCCGGCATTACCTGCATCAGCCCCATGGCACCCACGCGAGAGGTCGCGCCGGCGCGGCCACCACTTTCCTGGCGCATGACTTCGCGGATCCAAAGATCGGGCACGTCAAACCGGCGAGAAGCATCGCGGATCCAGGGACCCCAGGGATCGCCAGGCGGTCCGGGCGGAGACGTGCTGTCAGGACGGTTATAGAATGGCCCATTGGCGTGACGCCCACCGCCAGACGCGCAGGCAGAGAGAACCGCCAGCAGCAGCCCTAAAATCAGAAAACGGCCATAGCCCAGTCGAAACCCGTGCATCCCCTAAACTCCATCGGGTCTGGGATTTGCGCCCCGGAACGGCCCCCCAAGGACCCCGCCAATGCCCCCGCATCGGTGTGGCCCAAGCCGTCCCGCTGATCACGCCCTGGAGTTTGAAACATCCAGCAACACAATCGCGACATCTCCGCCTAGGCTATTTGGATTGGGCAGGTCAAGCGTTACCCGCAGCCCACAGCATGTGGGGTATTTGCCACGCCAATCATGACAAGATTTAGGCAGAATACCGGCGGAATCGGATGATGAATCAAAGGTTTCGCGCCTGAAGCTCAGGCAGCACGCGCAGAACCGTGCCCCATGGGTCACAGGCTCACGATCTGCCCGGAACCAATAGCGGCCAGAAAACTCGCCACCCCAGCCCGTTCCACACCGGGCGCGAGGGGCGCGGCGCCCAAATCCTCGGCCTTCAGCCCGGCCTCACAGACCATGCGCTGCACACCAAGGGAGGTAATGGCGGCAAGCAAAGTGCCGATCCCGGCCACGCCGCGCGCGGCCAAATGCGCCTCACGCGGGTCCCGCAACAGCGCGCAATCGGCCAAAAGCAGCCGGCAGCCGCCATTGGTGGCGAAAAGCACTACATCGCGGCCAAGGGCGGCCGCGCCGCTGGCCATCACCAGGGCGTAATGGGCGCGTTCATGCCCGCCATCCAGAAGCAAAATGCCAAGCGGGGGGCGCTTTTCGCTCATGCACGGCAGGCCGGTTCTGGAGCATTATCATGGGCAGAAAGGTCGCGGATGGAAGCTTCCGGCCCACACAGCGCACAGGCCGGGTCGCGCTTCAGCCGCACGGTGCGAAACCGCGCATCTAGTGCATCCCAAAGCAACAGCTTGCCGATCAGCGGATCGCCAATGCCAAGGATCAGCTTCAACACCTCGGTCGCTTGCAGCGTGCCCATTACCCCCGTCACGGCACCCAAGACACCCGCCTCAGAACAGGTGGGCACCAGGCCGGGCGGCGGCGGTTCCGGGTGCAGGCAGCGATGGCAGGGGTTGGTGCCATCATGGCCATGAAACACCGAAAGCTGGCCTTCAAAGCGGAGCACCGCCGCACTCACCAAGGGCTTGCCGAGCAAATGGCAGGCATCGCCCAACAAAAAGCGCGTCTCGAAATTATCCGTCCCGTCGCAGATCACATCGTAATGGGGGATCAAATCGCGCGCCGCCGCCGCATCCATCCGCCGCGCATGGATATCCACCGCCACTTCCGGGTTCAGCGCCTTGAGAGTTTCCGCGACACTCGCGGCCTTGTTTTCGCCAATGCGTGCGGTGCTATGCGCCACCTGCCGCTGCAGATTGGAAAGCTCCAGCGCGTCATGATCCACAAGCCCAAGCGTCCCGATCCCCGCTGCGGCGAGATAAAGCGCGAGCGGCGAGCCCAAGCCCCCCGCGCCCACGATCAGCACGCGCGCGGCGCGGAGCTTGGCCTGACCGACCGCGCCCACTTCACGAAGCAGGATATGGCGGGAATAGCGCTGCAATTCCGCGCGGGAGAAGGAAAGCGACATCCGCCTCATATGGCCGCGATGCCCCTGGGCGCGCAAGCTTTCCGCTTGCGATAGCGCCCTGCTTGGCGCCTTATGGCGCCATGGGCACCGACGAGTTGATCCATCGCCTGGCCGCCGCGCTTGCCATTGGTTTGCTGGTGGGCACGGAACGGCATTGGCGCGAACGCCAGGAAGCGCCCGGCAGGCGCACCGCCGGCGTGCGCACCTTTGCGCTGACCGGGCTTTTCGGCGGTGTCATGGCGGTGCTGGCTTCTGCATTGGGCGAGCCCGGCGGCGCGCTGCTGCTGGGTTTTGGCCTTATCGCCCTTCTGGCCGCGCAATTGCCCTTCGCGTTGCGGGAGGCAGAGGCCGAAAACCGCGTTTCCGCTACCAGCCTGGTCGCTGCGCTTGGCACTTATGGCCTGGGCGCGCTGGCGGTGTTGGGCGATATGGCGGTGGCTGGCGCGGCAGCGGTCGCCATGACCGCGATCCTCGCCGCGCGCGAAAGCCTGCATGGCCTGATGGCGCGCATCACCTGGGCCGAGTTGCGATCCGCCCTTGTGCTGCTGTCCATGACCTTGCTGGTCATGCCGCTGGTGCCGGATGAGCCGATTGCCCTGCTGGGAGGGCTGAACCCCGCCAAGATTTGGCGCTTTGCCATTCTGCTCGCGGCGATTTCCTACCTGGGTTACCTCGCAGTTCGGCTGATGGGGCCTGAGCGAGGCCTGCTTTTCAGCGGTGCAGCCGGGGGCTTGGTGTCGTCCACGGCGGTCACGCTGGCCAATGCGCGGGCGGCGGCGGCAGGGGGCGCCGCTTTGGCCTTGGCGGCGGGTGCACTGATGGCCGGCGCGGTTTCCTGCCTGCGCACCATTGGCATTGTGGCCTTTATCGCGCCTCCGGTGGCTGAATACCTGCTTGCGCCGCTTGGCTTGGCTGCCGTCATCATGGCGCTTGGTGGCTTCACCCTTGCGCGACGCGCGGGGGCTGATGGTGCGGCGGTCAGCGCGCCAGACAATCCCTTTGAACTCGCCGCGGTGCTGAAAATAGCCCTGCTGCTGGCCGCCGTGGCGCTGATTTCCAAAATGGCCGGCGAAAAACTGGGGCCAGAGGCCGTTTTGGCGGTCGCGGCCATAACCGGCCTTGCGGATGTGGATGCGGTGGCGCTTTCCGTGCCGTTGATGGCGCCGGCGACGATAAGCCTGGCCTTCGCTGCCCAGGCCGTGCTTGCGGCGGTTGCCGTGAATATCTGCGCCAAGGCGGCCTATGCCGTGACCCTGGGCGGCGGGCGTTTCGGCCTGCCCCTCGCCGCGATCTCGCTCGCGGCTGGCCTCGCGGGGGCGCTTCTGGTCATGCTCACATAAGTCAACCCCTTGCCGCCCGCGCGCGCTGGCGCCACCCTGCACCTGATTGCAGGAGGAAGACGCGATGCCCGCCGAAGGCGGCCCCTTGAGTGCCGGAAATTCTATTGTCAATTTCGCTGCGCTAGATGCGATGATTCGTCCCCGCTCTGTCGCGGTGATTGGCGCATCCGATGACGGCACGCGCATTGGCGGGCGCCCCATTGCCTACATGCAAAGCCAGGGCTTCCAGGGGCGGCTTTTGCCGGTGAACCCGAATCGCCCGACCGTGCAGGGCCTGCCGGCCTTTGCTTCCGTGGCCGCTTTGCCCGAAGTGCCGGACGCCGCGATCATTGCCGTACCAGGTGAGGCCGCGATCCAGGCCATGGATGATCTGGGCGCGCGCGGCTGCAAATCCGCCATCGTCTTCACCGCGGGTTTTGCGGAGGTGGATGAGGCTGGCGCCGCGATGCAGGATAGGCTGGTCGCTGCCGCACGCCGCCATGGCATGCGCATGCTGGGGCCGAATTGCCTTGGCCTGTTCAATGCCGCGATCGGTTTCTATCCGATCTTCTCCCTTTCCTTCGAACAGGGCTGGCCCATTCGCGGCAATATCGGCATCGCGTCCCAATCCGGCGCCTATGGCACGCATGTTTTCGCCGTGGCGCGCCAGCGCGGCCTTGGCACCACGGTTTGCATCACCACCGGCAATGAGGCCGATGTCTCGCTGGGTGAGGCGATTGGTTGGATGGCGCAGGCGCCGGAAGTGGAAGTGATTTGCGCCTATGCCGAGGGCATCCGCGAAAGTGCCGGTTTTGTCGCCGCCCTTGATCTGGCGCGGCGCAACCGCAAACCCGTGATCATGATGAAGGTCGGCGCCAGCGCGCTTGGTGGTGCGGCGGCGAAATCCCATACCGCTTCCATCGCGGGTGATGATGCAGTGACGCAGGCCGTGCTGGATGAATTCGGCGTCTTGCGCGCCCGCACCACGGAAGAAATGCTCGATATCGCCTATGCGGCATCGCGGCGCATTTATCCGGCCAATAATTCCCTTGGCGTGCTGACGGTCAGCGGTGGTGCCGGTGTGCTGATTTCCGATGCGTCAGAAGCCGTTGGCCTGCCCATGCCGGAAATGCCGCAGGCGTCGCAGGATAAGCTGCGCGGTCTGATCAGCTTTTGCGCCCCGCGCAACCCAGTGGATTGCACCGCGCAAGCGGTCAACCAGACCGAGCTTTTCGGCGACTTCCTGGAAGCCACCGCCGGCGATGGTGGCTATCCTTCCGTGCTGGTGTTTTTGACGCAGACGGGGGGCTCAACCTCCATGGCGCCCAAGCTGCGGCCCTTCATGCGGGACGCCATCGCCAAACGGCGTGACCGGCTTTGGGTACTTTCGGCGATTTGTTCGCGTGAGAAGGTGCGCGAATATGAAGAAGACGGCTTCATTGTTTTCGAAGATCCGACGCGCGCGGTGAATGCCATTGCCGCCATGGGCCGCTTCGGCGCTTATTTCGCACGGCAGGAAGCGGTCGCAGCGGGCGCGCTGCCAATTGTTTCACTACCTGCACAAACCCCAACCGAGGCCGAAGCCAAGCGACTTTTGGCCGAAGCGGGCGTGCCTGCCGTGCCGGAACAAGCCTGCGCCAGTGCTGATGAAGCGGTGCGCGCGGCGGAGGCCATGGGCTATCCGGTGGTGGCGAAAATCCTCTCACCCGATATTCTGCACAAAAGCGAAATCGGTGGCGTGATCTTGAATATTACGGATGCCGCTGCGGTACGCGAGGCCCATGCAACGCTGCTATCCCGCGCCGCGCAGCATGCGCCAAAGGCGCGCCTGGAAGGTGTGCTGATTGCCAAGCAAATCAATGGCGGCGTTGAAATGGCGTTTGGCGTGCTGCGAGATCCCGTCTTCGGCCCCGTCGCTATGGTGGGGCTTGGCGGTGTGTTCATCGAAATCCTGAAGGATGTCGCCTTCCGCCGCTGCCCCTTTAATGCAACCGAAGCGGAAGCCATGATCCGTTCGCTCAAGGGTTTTCCCTTGCTGGATGGCGCACGCGGCAAACCCAAGGCCGATGTGAAGGCGCTGTCGGAAGCGCTTGCAGCGCTATCGCGTTTTGCCGTGGCAGCCGGGCCGCGTTTGGCTTCTGTTGATGTGAACCCCATGCTGGTGCTGCCGGCAGGGCAGGGCGCCTTTGCCGCGGATGCGGTGATTGAAATCGAGGAAGGGCATTGAAATGCCGATCGTCTATGAAAAACTGCTGAACTACCCGATCCCGGAAATGCGCCAGCATCTGCGCTGGCAGGATGTGGCGATGTATAATTTCTCTGTCGGGCTCGGCCAGGACCCGATGGATGAACAGCAGCTCGATTTTCTTTATGAACCACGCCTGAAAGTCATGCCTTCCATGCCTGTCGTGCTGGGGGCGCCAGGCTTCTGGTCGCGCAATCCCGATACCGGCATGGATTGGGTGAAAATCCTGCATGGCGAACAGGGCCTGATCCTGCACAAGCCCTTGCTCACCGAAGGCGAAATCATTGGCCGTTCGCGCGTAACCGGTCTGGTGGATCGCGGTGAGGGCAAAGGCGCGCTCATGTATTCCGAACGCGAAGTGATTGATGCAAAGACAGGCGACTTGCTGGCGACCGTGACCAGCACATCCTTCCTGCGCGGCGATGGCGGTTTTGGCGGACCGAGCGGGCCGGTGAAAAAACCCCATCCGGAACCGGAACGCGCGCCGGATATCTCGCTTGATCTGGCAACACGCCCAGAACAGGCGCTGATCTATCGCCTGAACACCGATTTGAACCCGCTGCATATAGACCCGAAAATTGCTGCCGCCGCCGGTTATCCGCGGCCCATCCTGCATGGGCTTTGCACCTTCGGCACCATCTGCCACGCGCTGCTGAAGACCCTCTGCAATTACGACACGGCACGCTTCGGCAAGATGGATTTGCGCTTTTCCTCACCCGTATATCCCGGTGAGACGATCCGCACCGAGATTTGGCACGAAGCAGGTGGTGCCGCCTTCCGCGCACGCGTCGTGGAACGTGACAAGGTTGTGGTCAGCAATGGCTTGTTCCGCTTCGCCTGAATGATGATGGGAAAAGACGCATGATCAACAAGATCGTTCAATCCATGGCCGATGCCATGGCCGGTATCAAGGATGGATCAACCGTGCTGATCGGCGGTTTCGGCGCTGTCGGTCAGCCTGATCATTTGATTGAGGGGCTGATCGAACAGGGCGCGACCGATCTGACTTGCGTGGCCAATAACGCCGGCACGGGGCGCGTTGGCCTTGCGCGGCTCATGGAATTGGGCCGCGTGCGCAAGATTATTTGTTCCTTTCCGCGCTCCGCCGGTTCCGTTGTGTTTGAAGAACTTTATCGCCAAGGCAAGATTGAGCTTGAGATCGTGCCGCAAGGCACCATGGCCGAACGTATGCGTGCGGCGGGTGCCGGCGTGCCGGCGTTTTTCACCGCGACATCGGTTGGCACCATCCTGGCCAATGGCAAGGAACAGCGCGAATTCAATGGCCGCAGCTATGTCATGGAACATGCGCTGAAAGGCGATGTTGCATTGGTGGAAGCCTGGGAAGGCGACCGTTGGGGCAATCTGACTTATCGTTCCAGCGGGCGGAACTTCAACCCGGTGATGGCCATGGCCGCGGATCTGACCATCGCGCAGGTGATGCATATTCGCGAGTTGGGTGAGCTGGTACCGGAGAACGTCCATACGCCCGGCATTTTCGTAAAGCGCGTGCTGCGCATTGACCGCGGCCCGGACTGGGCTTGAGCAGGCAGGAAAGAAGGGGATCAGACCATGAATGGCTTTGACCGCAAGCAAATGGCCGCCCGTGTCGCTGAAGACATTCCGGAAGGCTGGTTCGTCAATCTTGGCATCGGCATTCCGACCATGATCGCGAATTACGTGCCGCTGGAACGTGAAGTGATTCTGCATTCGGAAAACGGCATTCTGGGCATGGGCCCGGCACCCGCGCCGGATAAGGTTGACCCTTGGCTGGTGAATGCCGGCAAGCAGGCTGTTACGCTGCGCCCCGGAGGTTCCTATTTCCATCACGCCGATAGCTTCGCCATGATCCGTGGCGGGCATATTGATCTTTGCGTACTGGGCGCTTTTGAAGTCGCGGCCAATGGCGATATCGCCAATTGGGCCACCAGCGAAAATGATTCAGCGCCTGCCGTGGGGGGTGCGATGGATCTTGGCGCCGGCGCCAAGCGGCTTTGGGTGGTGATGGAACACACCACCAAGGATGGCGGACACAAGATTGTGGAACGCTGCACCTATCCGCTGACCACGCCTGGCGCGGTCAGCCGCGTTTATACCAATCTTGGTGTGCTGGATGTGGTGCAGGGCAAGGGTTTTGTGGTGCGCGATCTGGCGCCCGGTGTGACCTTTGACCAAATCCAGGCCGCCAGCGGCGCCAAGCTGCACACGAATTAAAAAGGCGCCCCTGCGGGCAATGAGGAAATGGGCATGAGTGAGGTTTTGGAAGAACGCGCGGAATCCATTCGCATGATCCGCGATAGCGCAGGTGCCGTTGCGCCGCGTGGTGGTGACAGCAAGCGCGTGCGCGGGCTGCGCTTTGTTGCACCAGGTTTTGACAAGCGCGTTTTTGCCCAGATGGGCGAGTTTGGCTGGATCGGCTTGGCGGTGGCTGAGGCTGCCGGTGGCGCCGGGCTTGGCATGAGTGAGGCGATTGCGCTGACGGAAGAACTCGCCGGTGGCTTGGCGCCGGAACCGCTGATCCCGACGATGCTGTCCGCGCGTTTGCTGGCAGGCGCGGATGATCAGGCGTTGCTCGGTCCTTTGCTTGCGGGTCAGCAAGTAGTGCTGACGGCGTGGCAGGAACGTGCTGATACCTTGGCGGCGCTTGGCAATGCCGATGCGCCGCGCGTCTTCATCCCGCAAGCTGGTGGCGCTGATGTGTTTCTGATGCCGGTGCGCGAAGGTGCAGGGCTCGCGCTTTACGCGGTGCCCGCCGCCGGCGCTGATGTGACTTTGGAAAAAACCATGGATGGCGGCTATTTCGGCACGCTCCGCGCCAATCCCGCGAAGGGTCAACGTATCGCCGCTGATATCGGCGCTGTTTTGGATGACGCCTTGGATGAGGCCGCGTTGATGACAGCCGGTGCCATGGTTGGGCTGATGGAACGCGCCTTTGACATGACGCTTGCCTATCTGAAAACCCGTCAGCAATTCGGCCGCATCATCGGCACCTTCCAATCCTTGCAGCATCGCGCGGCGGATTTGAAAATCCATCTCGCGCTCACGCGCGCAGCGGTGGAAGCGGCGGCAGCGGCTCTGGATGGCGGTGCGGCAGGGGATGCGCGCAAGGCCGCGGTTTCCAAGGCCAAGGCGCGCGCGGGTGAAAGCGGGCTGATGGTGCTCCGCCAATGCATTCAACTTCATGGCGGCATTGGCTATACGGATGAATATGATGTCGGGCTTTATCTCCGCCGTGGCATGGTGATTGCCAATCAATTCGGCTCCGCCGCCCTGCATCGGCGCCGCTTCATGGCGCTGGCCCCGGAGGATGCGGAATGAGCGCGCCTGCCGAACCGCTACGCCAGCGCATTTTGGAAGAACGCGATGGCGCGGTGCTGATCGTCACTATTGATTGCCCATCACGCAAGAACGCCATCGCCCCCGTGCTGCGCACCGCGATGGAAGAGGTGATGGAACGTGCCCATGGCGATGATACGATCCGCGCGATTGTGGTGACGGGCGCCGAAGGTACTTTCTGCGCCGGCGGTGATATTTCTTCAATGGATATTGATAGCACGCTGGCCGGGCGGGAGCGGATGCGCCGTACGCATAAGCTCGTGCGCCTCATGGCCAAGGGCGGCAAGCCAGTGGTGGCCGCAGTGGAAGGCTGGGCAGCGGGTGCCGGCATGGCGGTGGCTTGCGCGTGCGACGTGATTGTGGCCGCCGAAGATGCGCGTTTCACGGCGGGGTTTCACAAGATCGGTTTGATGTCCGATATGGGTCTGCCGCATTTCCTGCCCGCGCGTGTCGGCATTGGCCGCGCGCGACGTATCCTGTTTTTCCATGAGGTGATCGCCGCACCGGAAGCCGAACGCATCGGCCTGGTGGATTACTTGGCACCTCCGGGCAAGGCTTTGGAGGCCGCCCTGGAAAAGGCTCATTTTCTGGCTGCCGAAGCGCCAGGCCCTATAGCCTTCACCAAGCAAATCTTTGCCGATGGCCTGGATGAGGCTTTGGCGCAGGAACAAACCTATCAGGCGGCGCTTTTCACGACCGAGGATTTCAAGGAAGGCCGCGCCGCCTTTTTCGCCAAGCGCAAGCCGAATTTTACGGGGGGCTGAAGTGATGATCGAAGCTCGCGAGACCCAGGACCTCAACCTTCTGGAAGATGAGGCCTTTCGTCTGCATGTGCGCCAATGGATTGAGGCGGAATATCCTGCCGAATTGCGCAATCCCCCAAAGCGCCTGCATTGGGATGAAAACAAGCCCTGGTATTTCAAGCTTGCGGATAAAGGCTGGCTTTGCCCTGGCTGGCCGCGTGAATTTGGCGGGCTTGGGCTGTCCCCGGCGAAGCAGATCATCTTCACCGAGGAAATCGAACGCCATGGCTGCGCGCGCACCAATGACCACGGCATTGTCATGGTGGGCCCGCTGCTGATCAATCACGGAACGCGCGAACAGCAGCAATTTTTCCTGCCAAAAATTCTCTCTGGCGAACATATCTGGTGCCAAGGCTATTCCGAACCCAATGCGGGGTCGGATTTGGCGGCGCTCCGCACCGAAGCCGTGCTGGATGGTGATCATTACGTGGTGAATGGCCAGAAGATCTGGACCACACTCGCCATGGATGCCAATTGGTGCTTCCTTCTGGTGCGCACGGACAAGAACGCGAAAAAGCAGGAAGGCATTTCTTTTCTTCTGGTTGATATGAACACACCCGGCATCACCGTGAAGCCGATCATCAATCTGGAATATCACGACGAATTCTGTGAGGTTTTCTTCGATAATGTGCGCGTGCCCGCGGCCAATCTGGTCGGCACGCCCAATCGCGGCTGGGATATGGCGAAGGCATTGCTTTCTTTCGAGCGTATTTATCTCGGCTCACCCCGGCTTTCGGCCTATGCGTTTTCGCGCCTGAAGCAACTCGCGGAACGGATGGGGGTTTGGGAAGATGCGGTGTTCCAGGATACCTACGCGAAGCTGCGGCTTGATCTGGAAGATTTGAAATCGCTTTACGGTGTTTTCGTGGACAAGGTGCGGCGCGGCGAAACGCTCGGCCCCGATGTTTCCATGCTGAAGGTGTTTCAGACGGAACTTTTCCAGCGCATCACCGATACCATGCTGGAAATCTGTGGCGAAAACGCTGGCTTGCTCGACCCCATGGAAGGCAATCGCAACCTGAACCCGACCGGGCTTTATGTTCAGGCGCGGCCTTCGACCATTTATGGCGGGTCGAATGAAATCCAGCGCAATATCATCAGCAAGAACGTCCTCGCGCTGCCGGGCTAAGGCATTACTCAAAGGAAGGAAGTAACCATGGGCGATTTATGGCGGCTCAGCGCAAGCGATTTGGCGGCGCGTATTCGGTCCAAACAGGTCTCCGCGACAGAAGCGGCGAAGGATGCGCTGGCGCGGCTTGATGCGGTGAACCCCAAGATCAATGCCGTGGTGGATCACCGCCCGGCTGAGACCCTTGCCGATGCTGCGCGCATTGATGCCATGATCGCGCGTGGCGAGGATGCCGGGCCGCTCGCTGGCGTGCCCATCACCATCAAGGTGAATGCGGATCAGCAGGGTTACGCGACCACCAATGGTTTGCGTCTGCAAAAGGACCTGATCGCGAAGCAGGACAGCCCCGTTGTCGCCAATCTGCGCAAGGCGGGCGCGGTGATTGTTGGGCGGACCAATACGCCGGCATTCTCGCTGCGCTGGTTCACGCGCAATTCGCTGCATGGCCATACGAAAAACCCGCGCGACCCCAGCATTACGCCTGGTGGTTCTTCGGGCGGTGCGGGTGCCGCCACCATGGCCGGCATTGGCGCCATTGGTCACGGCACGGATATTGGCGGTTCCATTCGCTATCCTGCCTATGCTTGCGGCATTCACGGGCTGCGCCCCACACTTGGGCGTATTCCCGCCTGGAATGCCTCTGGCGCGGAACGCCATGTCGGCGGGCAGATCATGGCGGTCAGCGGGCCTTTGGCGCGAACCATCGCCGATGTGAAACTCGCTTTCGGCGCCATGTGTGCGCGCGATATTCGCGACCCGTGGTGGGTAGACGCCGCGATGGAAGGCCCGCCCGCGCCGAAACGCGCTGCGCTTTGCCTGGCGCCGGATGGCATGAAGGTTCAACCCGAGGTGCAGGCCGCTTTGCGTGATGCCGCGAAGCGCCTGGAGGCAGCCGGTTGGACGATTGAGGAAACTGATACGCCGCCCTTGCGCGAACCCGCGCAATTACAAGCGATGCTCTGGCTCGCGGAAAGCCGCCGCGGTCTCAATAGCGCCTTGCATCAGGAAGGTGATCCGGATGCGAGCTTTGTTTTCTCGCAAATGGAAGAACTCTGCCCGAATCCGGATCTGAACAGCTTCATGGATGCGCTGCAGAAGCGGTCTTATTTCGTGCGGCTCTGGATGGAATTTTTTGAGCGCTTCCCGGTGGCGATCACGCCCGTATCAGGTGAATTACCCTTCCGCGACCAGGAAGATGTGGAAAGCCCCGCTGCCTTCCGCCGCATCATGGAAGCGCAGCTTACGCAAGTGGGCCTGCCGCTGATGGGCCTGCCTGGCCTTACCGTCACCACTGGTACCGTTGGGCGCATTCCCGTTGGTGTGCAATTGCTCGCCGGCCGCTACCGCGAAGATTTGCTGCTGCAAGCGGGCGCCGTCATTGAAGCCGCCGGCGCGCCGATTACGCCGATTGATCCGGTCGGGTGATCGCACCCGACCGGCGCAGTATCAATCAGACAATGAAAGCCTTGGCCTTGGCGTCGTAATCGCCATAGCCAAGCGTGTCACGCAATTCCGCTGAAGGCATGGCGCTGGCGGCTTCCGAAAGCCCGGCTTGCAGCGCGGCCAGGCCCGCCTTCATTCCGGCTGCGGCTGGTGAGAGCATCCCTGTCGGGAAAGTACCGATCTTGAAGCCAAGCGCCTTGGCTTCCGCCTGGGTTGGTGTGGCGCGCGCCCCGCCGGGGGAAAGCACCACGAAGGAAGGCCGGCCCTTCGCTGCCGCAACCGCCCGATGAATTTCCGCATTATCGGCGGGGCTATCCAGAAACAGGATATCCGCGCCTTCTTCGACAAACATTTCAATCCGCGCCACGGCTTCATCAATGCCGGCGGTTGGGCGGCAATCCGTCCGCGCCAGAATCAGGATGCCGGATTCCTTTGCAGCTTCGACAGCCGCGCGGATTTTCATGCGTGCTTCGTCGCGCGGAAGGCAAGGCTTGCCGGCGGCGGTTAATGCGCGCGGCGTGATCTTGTCTTCAATCAGGATAGCGGCGGCCCCGGCGCGGCCATAAGCGCGCACGGTGCGCTGCACATTCATCGCATTGCCATAGCCGTGATCGCCATCGGCCAGCACCAGCGTATTCGGCGCAGCACCGCGCACCATGTTGAAACTGTCAAACATCTCGGCGAAGGAAATCAAATCGAGATCCGGCCCGCCCAGGCGGCTTGCGGCAACGCAGGAACCGGACAGAAAGGCGGTTTCAAACCCTGCGCCGGCCGCCATCTTGGCCGATAGCCCATCCCATACGGCGGGCATGACAACGAAATCAGGCTTGGCGAGCAAGGCGCGCATTCTCTCAGGCGGGGTCATGATATTTCCTCGATCAAGGTGATGATACGCCACGCTAGATCGAATCGCGCGCGCCACCAATACCTGCGCCTTGCTGCGCCAGCGTCCTGCGCCTAGGCTTTGTCTCAAGAAACGTCCAAGGAATCGCCATGCCGATCATTGACGCGCAAGTTCATGCCTATGAACGCAACCATCCCGGCCGCCCCTGGCATGCGGTGCTGCATGGCCCGCCCGAAGTCACCGGCGCCGATATGGTCAAGGCCATGGATGCCGTCGGCGTGGATGGCGCGATTCTGGTTTCCGCCTTCACCATGTATCGTTTTGACGCGAGCTATGCGGTGTCTGTCCGCAATGCCTATCTGGATCGCTTCGCCCTGGTGAAGCCGGTTGATCCGAATGATCCGGCGGTGGCGGATACCATCGCCGATTGGCAGGCGACCCCTGGCGCGGTTGGCATTCGCATCATGATGCGCGGCGATGTTTCGGCCGATCCCGCCGATCCCGGCATCAATCATGTGCTGGCAACGGCTGCGAAGCGTGATCTGCCGGTCAATCTGCTGTGTTGGGGCAGGCTTGATCAGGTGCATGAATTGGCGCGGCGCAATCCGGATACGCGGCTGGTGATTGATCACCTTGGTCTGCAACAGCCCTTCGAGCCACCGCGGATGGAAAACGGCTTTGATGAATTGCCGAAGCTGCTGACGCTCGCGGCCTTTCCCAATATCGTCGTGAAAATCACCGGCGCCTGTACGCTGTCGCGCGGGGAATATCCTTACGCCGATATCTGGGAACCGCTTGCGCGCATATTCGATGCCTTTGGTTTGCAGCGCTGCCTTTGGGGTACGGATTGGACGCGCGCGGTGGAGTTGATGACCTATGCCGAAGGCGTGGATGCCTTTCTGAAATCGGATCGGCTTTCGGAGAGTGACCGCGCCATGCTGATGGGTGAAGCGACCGCGCGCGCCTATCGCTGGTCACCCGGCGGCAAATAACCTCTGGCGCGCTGCCGCCAAAGCTGCAAGCGTAACCACAAAGCCGGGCAAGGAAACCCAGAATGAAGCAGCGCCATCATGATCCGTGACAGCCGCTTGGATGGCCGCGCCGCCTGGATGCGTTTGGCGATTGCGCTGCTGATCAGCATGATCGGCAGCGCGCCGATGTGGACCGTGGTGGTGGTGCTACCCACCGTGCAAGCGGAATTCGGCACGCTGCGCGCTGGCGCATCGCTTCCCTATACCATGACCATGGTGGGCTTCATGGTGGGCGGTGTGCTGATGGGCAGGCTGTCTGATCGCTTCGGCGTCATGGTACCGGTCTTGATTGGCGCTACCTCCATCGGGCTTGGCGGTATCGCTACGTATTTTGCGCCCAACCTTTTCACCTTCGGTCTTGCCTATGGCGTGCTGCTGAGTTGCTTTGGCGCAGCAGCAGTGTTCAGCCCGCTGATCGCCGATGTCTCACTATGGTTCGAAAAACGCCGCGGCATTGCCCTGGCGTTAGCCGCTTCCGGCAATTACTTCGCCGGCACTTTCTGGCCGACTTTGCTGCAATGGGGCGTTTCCACCATTGGCTGGCGTCAGGCGCATCTGATCATGGGGATTGCAAGTTTTCTCACCCTTGTGCCGCTGGCGTTTTTGTTGCGCACCCGCGCACCCATGCCTGCACCAGCCGCACCGGGCAGCGTGGCGCCGCGCAATCCCATGGCGCTGGGGCTCCCGCCGAATGTGTTGCAGACCCTCATCATCCTGGCCGGCATCACCTGCTGCATCGCCATGGCCATGCCGCAGGTGCATATCGTCGCCTATTGTGTGGACCTTGGCTATGGCGCGGCGCGTGGGGCGGAGATGCTCTCAGTGATGCTCGCGAGCGGCATCGCTTCGCGGCTGATTTTTGGTTTTATCATGGACCGCATAGGTGGCGTGCGAACGCTTGTGCTTTCATCCCTGCTTCAAGGCATCGCGCTGCTGCTGTTCCTGCCATCTGATGGTCTGATGGCACTATTCCTGGTGTCTTTCATGTTCGGCTTGTTTCAGGGCGGGCTGGTGCCTTGCTACGCCATGATTGTACGGGAGAATTTTCCGCCATCGCAGGCCGGCAGCCGCGTTGGCCTCGCACTTTCCTCCACCATGGTTGGCATGGCGGTGGGTGGTTGGATGGCAGGCGCGCTGTTTGACGCAACCGGCGGCTATACGGCGGCGATGTGGAACGGCATTGCCTGGAATCTGGTCAATCTATCCATCGCGCTTTGGCTGATGTGGCGGCTTAACCGCCGCCAACAGGCTTTCGCGTGAATTCATAAGAAGGCCCGCGCTTTAGCCAATCCTCTCCCAATACAATTCCAATTGCTGCATGGCGCCGTCCACCATGCGTGCTGGCGGCTTCAGCCAAACGCCAGCCCCTTCCGCGCGTACCTGGCGGACCTGGTCGCCACCAATGCGATCAGCCAGATTGCTGTCATCCACGCGGGTGATCAGCACCTGCCCATCAAAGGTGTAATTGCCGGTATAGGCGGACCAGAAGCGCTTCACGCCAGGCGGTAGCACAGCGCGGCCATCGCCCGTTGCCGCCTGCATGCGCTTTGCGCCAAATTGCACAATGCCGGTCGGCTCCGGCCCGTATTGATGATGCTCCAAAGGCTGGCCCGCCGCATCGGTCGCGCGCACGCGCAGCAATTGCCAGGTACCAAGCAGGGAAATCATATCCGTCCTTTCAGGCCGCCGCCCGCGCATCTTCCAGAATCATAGCCGCCGCCTTTTCACCAATCATGATGGAAGGCGCATTGGTATTGCCCGCAACAACGGATGGCATGATGGAAGCATCCGCAACGCGCAGCCCCGCCACGCCATGTACGCGAAGTTGCGGGTCTACCACGCTATTGCTGCCAATACCCATGGCGCAACTGCTAGATGGGTGGTGATTTGTCGTGCCGGTTTCGCGCACGAAGCGTTCCATATCGGCGTCGCTGGTGAAAGCTTCACCCGGCACCAATTCCCCCATCGCAAAGGCATTCAAGGCCGGCTGTTCTGCCAGCTGCCGCGCAAGCCTTATGCCCGCCAGCATCGCCCGCATATCATAATCGGTCGCGAGAAACCCGAAGGTAATCGCCGGCGCAGCGAAGGGATCGGGGCTCGCGAGGCGCACCGTGCCGCGCCCTTCCGGGGCCAGATGCACCGGGCTTAGCGTGAAGCCCGAAAAAGGATGCGGAATCACACCTTTTTTGGAGCGTTCAAGCGTGCTCCATTCCAGCAGATTGATCTGTAAATCCGGCTGTTCCAGGCGCGGGTCGGTTCTGGTCAATACCCCCGTGCGTACCGCATTCACCGCCATGGGACCGCTGCGGAACAAGCCATATTGCAGCGCTGCGGCTATTTTGCGCGGCCAGCTATTTTCCAGATCATTGAAGGTAACGGGTTTGGCGCAGCGCCACATCAAATAGACGCAGAAATGATCATGCAGATTGGCCCCCACCGCCGGCAAATCACGCAGGACCGGAATGCCCATAGCTTGCAAATGCTCCGCCGGCCCCAACCCGGATAATTGCAATAATTGCGGCGATCCATAAGCGCCACCCGAGACAATCACCTCTCGCCTTGCGCGCACGCGCTTAAGGCCGCTGGGATCACGATACTCCACGCCAATGGCACGGCCTTCTTCCAGAACCACCCGCGTCGCATGGGCATTGGTGCGGATATCAAGATTGGCGCGCCCCTTCGCGGGCGCCAGATAGGCGCGCGCCGAACTCCACCGCCGATTAGCGCTGGTAGTGGATTGATAATAGCCCGTGCCTTCCTGCACGCGGCCATTGAAATCCGGATTACGCGGAATGCCTGCCTGTTCGGCGGCGCTGATCATCGCCTCGGTCAATTCCGTCGTGCCAGTGTGGTCCGAGACATTGAGCGGCCCGCCAACACCATGGAATTCATCCGCGCCGCGTGCCTGGTTTTCGCTTTTCTTGAAGAACGGCAGCACGGAATCATAATCCCAACCCGTGCAGCCGCGCTGACGCCAGGAATCATAATCCCGCGGATGGCCTCGCATATAGACCATGCCATTGATCGAACTCGTGCCACCCAAGGTCTTGCCGCGTGGGACGAAAAACTTCCGGCCATTTAATCGCTCTTGAGGCTGGCTTTCAAAGCACCAATTGATCGCCGAATTCGCATAGACTTTGGCAAAACCGAGCGGAATGTGAATCCACGGGTTGCGATCCGGCGGCCCGGCTTCGAGCAGGCACACCGAATAACGCCCATCTTCCGAAAGCCGCGCCGCTACTGCTGCGCCAGCAGAACCAGCGCCCGAGACAACAAAGTCAAAAACCCCGGCTTCTTCGGTCATGCCGCGTCCCTCCATTGCCCATCCTCTGCCACCAGGCGCCCCGCGTGAAACACCCGCTTGCGCAGCGGATGCGCGCCAATCGCATCCGGAACATTCTCGGCCCCAATTGTGAAGAAATGCGCGGGATTGCCGGGCGCGATCCCGTATTCCGCAATGCCCAGCGCCGCAGCGCCTTCCGATGACACCATGCTGAACAATTCCAGGATCAGCGGATCATGGCGTAAATCTTCCCGCCAGCCGATCACCGAAGCGCGTTCCAGCATATCGGCATTGCCATAGGGGCTCCAGGTATCGCGCACATCATCATTGCCGCAAAACACCCGCACACCGGCGCGGCGCAGCAGCATCAAGGGCGGCATGGTCGCGCTGCCCGCGCCATGCGTCACCAGCGCGACACCGCAGGATGCCATCATCTCGGCGGCGGCTTTCTGTTTTGATTCGGCAATACCGCCCAAACAAAAGCCATGGCTGATCGTGGCCCGTCCTGCCATGCCATGCGCGCGCACACGGGTGCAGATTTCAAGCAGGCTGAACAAGCCAAGCTCGCCTGGTTCGTGCAAATGGATATCCACGGCAGCGCCGCGCTTTTCCGCAATGGCGAAAATCCCATCCAATTGCCCGCGCGGGTCGCGATCCACCTCACAGGGGTCAATGCCGCCCACCAGCTCTGCCCCCGCGCCAATGGCGGCATCCAGCAGATCAAGCATGGGCTTGCCGCCGGCGCGCATCACGCCCGCCTGGGGGAAGGCCACGATCTGCACCGTCGCTGCCCCGCGATGAGCCTCCCGCGCTGCCAGTACGCCTTCCAGCGCGGAAAGCCCGAAGGCCGGCGTGATATCGGCATGGGTGCGGATATGCGCCGTGCCATTCGCGACACAGCGCCGGATCAACGCCCCCGCCCGCGCCGCCGTATCAAGCGGCAGGGATGGCAGCAGCTTCGCATCGGTCGCAATCCGGCTCATCCGGAAGGGCTCTGCGGCATGGGGGGTCCAGGGCAGGCCGAACAGGGTCTTGTCCAGATGCATATGACCATCCACGAGGCCGGGCAGCAGCAAATCCCCGCCCAAATCGAGCATCTGCCCTGCCTGAGGCGCCGGCGCATCGGCGGGCAGGATAGCCGCAATCCGCCCATCCTTCAGCGCCAGGCGCTGGCCAGGCGCCCCGCCCTCCGCTAGGCGGAAATTCTGCAAAACCATGTCATAGGGCGCTTCAGCCATGCCCATCATCCCCCTTTGGCGCGGCGGAGCCCACCGCGCCCGAGCCATTGCGGGAATGATGCGGGCGCCTTTCCGCCAGCGTCAATCGCTTTTCCGGGCGCTTCAGGTTGACGGAATGCGCCTGCTCTCCCTATAGGGACGCCACCCCGCCGGGGTGGGTCCGTCAATGGCCTGCCGCCGGCGCTCTTTCTTTGCCTTATGGCTACGACCCCCTGGGAGAAGTATCGTGAAGCGTACCTATCAGCCCTCCAAGCTCGTCCGGAAGCGTCGCCATGGCTTTCGCTCCCGTCTTTCGACCGTGGGCGGCCGCAAGGTGCTGGCCAATCGCCGCGCCAAGGGCCGCAAGCGTCTTTCCGCCTGAAGCAAGCATCGCGCGGGGTTGCGTGATGGAGCGGCCTAATCCTTCCGCCGCACCATTGCCGCCCGCGGCAGCCGGGCTTGCAAGGCTCAAGAAACGGCGGGAATTTCTGCGCGCCGCAGCACGCGGCAAACGCGCCGCGCGGCCTGGTTTGGTGCTGCAGGCGCTTGCCGTGCCGGAACCCTCGCTCAGGCTTGGCTTCACCGTGACGAAGAAAATCGGCAATGCCGTTATCCGTAACCGTGCGCGCCGGCGGCTCAAGGAAGCCGCGCGGCTGACGCTGCCCGGCATGGCGCTGTCCGGCTGGGATCTGGTGCTGATCGGGCGTGATGCGACGGCTGAGCGCCCCTTTCCCTTGCTGATTGAGGATTTGCGCGCGGCGCTGCGCCAAGCCGGTGTGGCACCATGAGCCTGCCTGCCGTTGCGCTGAAGGGCTGCGTGCATGCGTATCGGTATACGCTGCGCGGCATTATTGGCAGCCATTGCCGCCATTACCCGACCTGCAGTGATTACGCGCTGGAAGCCCTGGAAGACCATGGCGCGCTCCGCGGCACCTGGTTGACCACGCGGCGCATTCTGCGCTGCAACCCCTGGACCCCTGGCGGCTACGACCCCGTTCCCCGCCCCAAAAACACCAAAGGCTGAGCACCCGCCATGGATCAGAAGCGTCTGTTCGCCGCGATTGCGCTTTCAATCGGCATCCTGCTGATTTTTGATGTCTATAAGCGCATGATCATGCCGCCGGAAGCGCCGGCCCCCGTCACACAACAAGCCGCGCCGGCGCCCGCCGTGCCCGCCCCGGCGGCCTCTGGCGCCGCTGTGCCGGCTACCCCCATTCTCACCGCGCCATCGCAGCAGGAAGCCGCACCCGCCGCGCGCGCCCCGGCGCGCCGCATTGCCATTGAAAGCGCCTCGGTCGCGGGTAATCTCAATCTGCGCGGTGCGCGGTTGGATGATCTGGTGTTGCTGCGCCATCGCGAAACCACCGATCCTGGCTCTCCGCCCGTACGACTATTCGCGCCGCGCGATTCTGCCGCACCTTATTTCGCGCAATGGGGCTGGACGGCAGCCGATGGCCGCACCCGCGTGCCGGATGGGGAGACGGATTGGCAGATCAGCGGCGGGCCGCTCGCGCCCGGCAAGCCGGTGACACTCACCTGGGACAATACACAGGGGCAGGTTTTCGAAATCCAGCTAAGCCTGGATGAGAATTACATGTTCGCCGCCGAACAGCGCATGCGCAATACCAGCGGCGATACGGTGGCGGTGCTGCCCTGGGCGCGCATTCGGCGCGAAGTGACACCCAAGGTCGAAGGTTTCTTCATTCTGCATGAAGGCTTCACCGGTGTTGTTGGCGGGCGGTTGAATGAAGTGACCTTTGCCGACGCCAAAACCGAAGCACAAAAGCGGCGCGGCCCGGCCTTTGAACAGGAAGATGTCGGCGGCTGGGTAGGCATTACCGATAAGTACTGGCTCGCGGCACTGATGCCGGCGGCGGCGGATCAGCCGATGCGCGCGGCGTATCGCTTTGTTAGCGAAGCCCCCGGCACCGCCGGTGAGCGTTGGCAGGTGGATATCGCTGCCCCCGCCGCGCAACAAATCGCGCCCGGCGCCGCTGATGGCTTCAAAAGCAGGCTATTTGCCGGTGCCAAGGAAGTGCATCTGCTGGATGATTACGCAGCGCGCTTTGGCATCAAGGATTTCGACAAGGCGATTGATTTCGGCTGGTTCTACTTCCTGACCAAGCCTTTCTTTTATGCCCTGGATTGGCTGTTCCAGCTTTTTGGCAATTTCGGTGTTGCCATTCTGGTCTTCACGCTTGCCATCAAGATCGTCTTCTTCCCGCTGGCCAACAAGGCCTATAAATCCATGGCGAAGATGAAGGTGCTCGCGCCCAAAATGGCCGAGCTCAAGGAACGCTACAAGGATGATCCGCAAAAGGCGCAGACGGAGATGATGGCGCTTTACCGGAGTGAGAAGGTCAATCCTGCCTCCGGCTGCTTGCCCATCCTGATCCAGATTCCGGTCTTCTTCGCGCTCTATAAGGTGCTGTTTGTCACCATCGAAATGCGCCATCAGCCTTTCTTTGGCTGGATCAAGGATTTGTCTGCACCCGATCCGACGAATCTTTTCAACCTATTCGGCCTGCTGCCCTTCGATCCCGCGGCCTGGAGCACCTTCCTCCATATGCCGGCCTGGGCTTTGATCATGGGCCTGACCATGTGGGTGCAGCAGAAGTTGAACCCGCAGCCGCCCGATCCGATTCAGGCGAAAATCTTCGCCTGGATGCCGGTGATCTTCACCTTCATGCTGGCATCCTTCCCGGCGGGGCTGATCATCTATTGGGCCTGGAACAATACGCTTTCCGTCGGCCAGCAATACTACATCATGCGCCATGAACGCGCGGCCAATCGCGCGGCCAAGGCTGGCGGCAAGAAGGCGTGATGCCGCTTGCCGGGTTTGCGTAATGAACGGCCTTGCCGACACATCTGAGGAAGAAGCCCGCGCCGCCCTGCTTGAAGCGGGGCGGCTGCTTTTTGCGCGGCCTTGTGATTTCTATTTCGGCGCCCAAAAGCTTGAACAAGTGCCGCCGCCCGGCCTGCCGGAAATCGCCTTTTGCGGGCGTTCCAATGTCGGCAAATCATCCCTGCTGAATGCGCTGACGGGGCGCAATGCTCTGGCGCGGGTTTCCAATACACCTGGGCGCACGCGCCAGCTCAATTTCTTCAATTTGGGTGATCGGCTCGCACTCGTGGATATGCCGGGCTACGGCTATGCCAAGGCATCCAAGGAATTGCAGGCCGATTGGCAGGGCATGATGTTCGATTATCTGCGCGGCCGGCCCAATCTTGGCCGCGTGCTGCTGCTGATGGATGCGCGGATTGAAACCAAATCCGCTGACCGTGCCGCGATGAAGCTGTTGGATGATGCCGCTGTCGCCTTCCAGATCGTGCTGACCAAGGCCGATGACGTGCCGCCCGCCCAATTGGCCAAGCGCCTGGCCGAGGTTGAAGGTCTCGCCCGGCGCCACACGGCAGGGCACCCGGTGGTGATGGTGACCAGTAGCGAAACCGGGCAGGGCATTCCCGAATTGCGGGCGGAACTTTCCGCCTTTGCTTTGCCGGGCTGATTTTCTGCCCGCCGAGGTTGCACAACCCCGGCGACAGGGCAGACGAAAAAGGTTACACGCCTGTCATGCAGGCTTCCCCCCCGCTTTTGGCCGCTGAGGGCATTACCAAGCGCTTCGGCGCGCTGGTGGCCAATAACGCCGTGGACCTGAAAGTGGCGCCAGGCGAAATCCATGCGCTGCTTGGTGAAAATGGCGCCGGCAAATCCACGCTCGTCAAAATCATCTATGGTCTGCTGCGCCCGGATGCGGGGCGGTTGGTCTGGCGCGGCACGCCGGTTCAGGTGGAAACGCCACGCGCCGCCCGCGCGCTTGGCATTGGCATGGTGTTTCAGCATTTCTCATTGTTTGAGGCGCTGACGGTCGCGGAAAATGTCGCCCTCGCGCTTGATGGCGCCGGCGCCTTGGAAGACATCGCCGAACGCCTTGCCGAAACAAGCCGCGCCTATGGCCTGCCGCTGGATCCCAAGCGCGAAGTCTGGCGGCTTTCCGTGGGTGAGCGCCAGCGCGTTGAGATCATGCGCTGCCTGATGCAGGACCCAAGCCTGCTGATCCTGGATGAACCCACTTCCGTATTGACGCCCCAGGAAGCCGAGGGGCTTTTTGCGACGCTCGCCCGGCTGCGCGCCGAAGGGCGTTCGGTGCTCTACATCTCCCACAAACTGGAAGAAGTGCGACGCATTTGCGAAGCCGCGATCATTCTGCGCGGCGGCCAGGTGGTGGCGCATTGCGACCCGCGCGCGGAAACCGCAGCGAGCCTCGCGCGCATGATGATGGGCGGCGATGTGGTGCCCATCCGCCATGATGTGATTGAAGCGCAAGGCCCGGTGCGGCTTTCGGTCTCCGCGCTGTCACTCCCGCCGCAGCATGCGCATGGCATTGCGCTTGACAGGATCAGCCTGGAACTCCGCGCCGGTGAGGTGCTGGGCATCGCCGGCGTCGCCGGCAATGGCCAGGATGAGCTTTTTGCCGCCCTCAGCGGCGAAGAATTGGCACCCCATGATGCGGCCATTGCCATGGATGGTGTCGCGGTGGGCCGTGCCGGCATCAATGAACGCCGCCGGCGCGGTGCTGCCTTTGTGCCGGAAGAACGGCTTGGCCATGGCGCAGCGCCGGCCATGCGGCTCACGGAAAACGCGCTGCTTTCAGGCCACGCCACCAATGGTTTTTTGCGCCACGGCCTTGTGGATCGCGCCAAGCTGACTGACTTCGTGGGCAAGGTGGTGCGCGTCTTTGATGTGCGCAAAGGCCCCGCCGATCCGGAAGCCCGCGCGCTATCGGGCGGCAATTTGCAGAAATTCGTCATCGGCCGCGAAATTGCCCGCAAGCCTGGCCTGTTGGTCGTGGCGCAGCCAAGCTGGGGCGTTGATGCGGGTGCCGCTGCCACCATTCGCCAGGCGCTGATGGATCTGGCGCGCGCGGGCAGCGCTGTTCTGGTGATCAGCCAGGATTTGGATGAGTTGCTGGAAATCTCAGATCGGCTTTGCGTGATGTTCATGGGCCGGCTTTCGCCCGCCATGCCAACGGCGGACGCCACCCGTGGATCGCTCGGCCTACTCATGGGCGGGGCGGGGATGGCGGCGTGATGCGTTTGGTGATGGAGAAACGCAGCGAAACGCCGATCAGCCTGATGCTGATCTCGCCACTTATTGCTGTGGCACTCACGATGATTTCCGCCGCCATCATGTTCGCGCTGCTCGGTAAGGACCCGGTGGCGGCGCTGCAAACCTATTTCCTTGATCCGCTCTCGGATTCCTGGGGTCTGCAGGAAGTGGCGGTGAAGGCGACACCCTTGGTCCTCATCGCGGTTGGGCTTGCGGTCTGCTATCGCGCCAAGGTCTGGAATATCGGCGCCGAGGGGCAATTCCTGTTCGGCGCCATGGCAGGCGGCTATGTCGCCATCATCACCCATGGCAGCACGCAAGGGCCGTGGCTTTTGCCGGTGATGCTGCTGGCGGGCGCCATGGCCGGTGCGTGTTTCGCGCTGATCCCGGCGCTGCTCCGCACCCGGTTCGGCGCGAATGAAATCCTCACCAGCCTCATGCTGGTTTATGTTGCGGAATTGCTGCTGGATTACCTGGTGCGCGGCCCCTGGCGCGACCCGGCCGGCTTCAACATGCCCAATAGCGTGGTGTTTGAGGCAGAAGCGACGCTGCCGCTGCTGATGGCGGGCGGGCGGCTCAATATCGGCACGCCGATCATGATCGCCATTGTGCTTGGCTTCATGCTGCTGATGGGGCGCACGCTGAAGGGGTTTGAAATCCGCCTGGTGGGTGAAGCGCCACGCGCCGCGCGCTTTGCCGGGTTTTCCGAAACGCGTTTGATCATCACGGTTTTCATGATCTCAGGCGCACTCGCGGGCCTAGCGGGCGTTTTGGAAGCCGCAGGCACGGTCAAGCAATTGCAGCCCGGCATTTCACCCGGCTATGGCTTCACCGCGATCATCGTGGCCTTTTTGGGCAGGCTTAATCCCATCGGGTGTCTATTCGCCGGCATCTTTATCGCCATCACCTTCATCGGTGGCGAGAATGCGCAAATCATGCTGCGCCTGCCTTTGGATGCGACCCGCGTACTGCAAGGGCTTCTGCTGTTCTTCGTGCTGGTCTGCGATAGCCTGCTTTTGTATCGCTTCCGCCTGCTGCGGGGTGCCGCCGCATGACCCTGTTCGAAGCCATCATCCTGACCATCATTACGGCTTCAACGCCGCTGCTGATTGCGGCGATTGGCGAATTGGTGGTGGAACGCGCCGGCGTCTTGAATCTGGGCGTGGAGGGCATGATGGTGATCGGCGCTGCCGCTGGCATTGCCGCCGCCATCGCCACCGGGTCTTCCAGTTTTGGCGTGCTGGTGGCCGTGCTGGCCGGCATGGCGCTGTCGCTGGTGTTCGCTGCCCTCGTGCTTGGGCTTGCGGCCAATCAGGTCGCGGCGGGGCTCGCCTTGGCCATCCTTGGGCTCGGGCTTTCCGGCGTGATCGGCGCGCCCTTTGTCGGCGTGCAGCGCGCCGGCATCGGCAAGATCGAAATCCCCTGGCTGTCCGAAATTCCCTTCCTTGGCCCGCTGCTGTTCCGCCAGGACCCGTTTGTCTATGCCTCTATCGCCTTGGTGGTGGCCGCCTGGTGGTTCCTCACCAAAAGCCGCGCCGGGCTTGTGCTGCGCGCGGTGGGTGAAAACCACGCGGCGGCGCATGCGCTTGGCTATCCGGTGCGGCGCATACGCCTGCTTGCCATCCTGTTCGGCGGCGGATGCGCGGGATTGGCGGGGGCCTATATGTCGTTGGTTCTGACACCCTTCTGGACCAGCGGCATGACCGCGGGGCGGGGCTGGATTGCGCTGGCCATCGTGGTTTTTGCCTCCTGGCTGCCCTTCAGGGCCATGATCGGTGCCTATCTGTTTGGCGCGCTGACCATTCTGCAATTGCATGCGCAATCGGCCGGCGTGCCGCTGCCATCCCAATTTCTCGCGGCCTTGCCCTATCTGATCACGATCCTGGTGCTCGTGCTCATTATGCGGGCAAGGCGGGGCGGTGCGGCGGGGCCGGCCTCCCTCGGCGTGCCCTTCGTGCCCGACAGATAGGCCCTTCCGTATCGGCATTAAATTTGCTTAACCCAAACCGCTTTTCAGGGAGCCCATCATGAACATCACCCGTCGTCACCTTATGGCTGGCTCTGCCGGTCTTGCCGGCGCTGCGCTGGCTGGCCAGCAGGCCGAAGCGCAGTCGCGCCTTAGCGTCGGCGTCGTCCTGATCGGGCCGGTCGGCGATTTCGGCTGGTCCCATATGCATGATCAGGGCCGCCGCCGCATGGCCGAGGTACTGGGCGACCGCGTCAATGCCACCACAGTCGAATCCGTGGCACCGCCCGATTTCGACCGTGTGGTGACGCAGCTGGTCCGCACCGGCCATCGGCTGATTTTCACCACCAGCTTTTCCTATTTCGCCCCGACGCAGCGCCTGGCGCCGCAGCACCCGGGCGTGTTCTTTGAAAACGCGACCGGCCCGACAACGCTGCCGAATATGGCGATCTATAATGCCCGCTTTTACGAAGGCCGCTACATCCAGGGCGTGATCGCCGCGCGCAAGTCCCGTTCCAAGACCATCGGCTATGTCGCGACCTTCCCGGTGCCGGAGGTGATCAGCGCCATCAACACCGTCATGCGCGGCGCCTGGTCGGTGGATCCTTCCATGAAGATCCGCGTGGTGTGGGTGAATGCCTGGTCGAACCCAGCGCGAGAGGCCGATGCGGCCCGCGCCCTGATTGACCAGGGCTGCGACGTGCTGTGCAGCCACACTGATGGCCCGGCGCCGCTGCAATTGGCGGAACAGCGCGGCATTTTCGGCTTCGGCCAGGCATCGGACATGACGCGCTTTGCCCCGCGCGCCCACCTGACCAGCAGCGTGAACAACTGGGGCGATTATTACGCCGAACGGGCGAAGGCCGTGCTGGATGGCACCTGGCGCCCGACCGATACCTGGGGCGGGCTTGGCAGCGGCATGTTCCGCATGGCCCCCTTCACCAATATGACCCCCGAGGAAGTGAGCGAGGCGACGCGTATCCGCGACGCCATCGCCGCCGGTACGCTGCACCCCTTTGAAGGCCCGATCACGCGCCAGGATGGTACGGTGGTGATCCCGGCCGGCCGGCGCCTTTCGGATGATGAAATCCGCGCGCAGAACTACTTCTATCAGGGGATTGATGTCGCGATGCCGTAAGGCGGTCCATCGCCGCTGAAACAAAAACCCCAGTGTGAGCGATCACACTGGGGTTTTTTTCATTCGAAGCGATTGGAACGCGGGAAGCCATTGGGCGGCGCCTTGCCCGCGCCAGCGCGATTGCCGACCCAGGCGCGCAAATCGGTCTCGGTGCGGGTTCTTTCGCCAAGCACCCAGGAAAGCCCTTCCTTCCGCGTAAACACCTTCGCATCCGCCAGCCCGCCATCGCGATAGCTTTGCAATTGCACGCCGCGCCCGCGCGTCATTTCCGGCACCTGATCAATCGGGAAAATCAGCAATTTTCGGTTCTCGCCAATCACCGCAATCGAATCGCCTTCCGCCGGCGCGCAGACCGCCGCTTCCGCCGGCGGGTCCACATTCAATACCTGCTTGCCGGTGCGCTTTTCCGCGAGCAAATCCTCGCCCTTCACCAGGAAGCCCTTGCCATCCGACGCCGCGACCAGATAGCGCAGCCCCTCACGATGCACGAATAGCGCGACCACCGCATCTTCATTGGTCAGATCAAGCATGAGGCGCACCGGCTGCCCATCACCACGCCCGCGCGGAATACTATCCGCCTTGAGCGTAAAAGCCTTGCCATTGGTGGCAAACAACACCAGCCGATCCGTGGTCTCAGCATGGAGTGCGATGAACAGGCTATCGCCTTCCTTGAAGCGCAATTCACCATCCAGCGAGACATGCCCCTTCTGCGCCCTGATCCAGCCTTTCTCAGACAGGATCACGGTAATCGGCTCTCGCTCCACAAAGGCGGCTTCATCCACCGCCACTTCCGGCAGCGCCGCGCCAGTGGCGGTGCGCCTTGTGCCAAGCGCGCCGCCGCCGAAGCGCGCCTGCATGCTTTCAATTTCTTCCGCAATCGCGGCCCAGCGCGCGGCTTCCGATTTCATCAGCGCTTGCAGCTTTTTCTGTTCCGCAGAAAGCTTCTTATGCTCCTTGCGGATTTCCATTTCCTCAAGGCGCCGCAGTGCGCGCAGCCGCATGTTCAGAATGGCTTCCGCCTGCGTATCGGTCAGGCCAAAGCGTTCCATCAAGCGCGGCTTTGGTTCATCTTCTTCCCGGATGATGCGGATCACCTCATCCAGGTTGAGATACGCAATCAGATAGCCATCCAGAATCTCAAGCCGCCGCGCAATGGCGCCCAGCCGATGATTGGTGCGCCGCTGCAAAACCTCATGCCGATGATCAAGCCAGGCGCGCAGCACTTCCCTAAGGCTCATGACGCGCGGCGTGCGGTTCGCATCCAGCACATTCATGTTCAATGGAAAGCGCGATTCCAAAGCGGTGGCGCGGAACAGCGTTTCCATCAGCACTGCCGGTTCCACATTGCGCGATTTCGGTTCCAGCACGATCCGTACCTGTTCGGTACTTTCATCGCGCAAATCCGCGAGTAGCGGCAGCTTCTTTTCGTCCAGCAATTGCGCGATCTGTTCGATCAGCCGCGCCTTCTGCACCTGATAGGGAATTTCGGTGACAATGATCACCCAGCTTCCGGCTTTGCCCTTTTCCACTTCCCATTTCGCGCGCACGCGAAACCCGCCACGGCCGGTTTCATAGGCTTCGCGCATCGCCTCTGCGCTTTCCACCAGAATGCCACCGGTCGGGAAATCCGGCCCCTTGATGTGGCGCAGCAGCTGATCCGTCCCCGCGTTCGGGTTGCGCACCAATTCAAGCGCTGCGGCGCAAAGCTCCCCGGCATTATGCGGCGGGATAGAAGTTGCCATACCGACTGCAATCCCCGCCGCCCCATTGGCGAGCAGATGCGGAAAAGCCGCCGGCAGCACGATGGGTTCACGTTCTTCCCCATCATAGGTTGCGCGGAAATCAACCGCGTCTTCCTCAATCCCTTCCAGCAGCGCCTGCGCCACTTCCGTCAGCCGCGCTTCCGTGTAGCGCATGGCAGCCGGGTTATCGCCATCAATATTGCCGAAATTGCCCTGGCCTTCGACCAGGGGATAACGCGCCGCAAAATCCTGCGCGAGCCGCACCATCGCCTCATAAATCGCGGCATCGCCATGCGGATGGTATTTACCCATAACATCGCCCACGATGCGCGCGCATTTCTTGAAACCCGCTTCCGGATCAAGCCGCAATTGCCGCATCGCCCAAAGCAGGCGCCGATGCACGGGCTTCAGCCCATCGCGCACATCCGGCAGGGACCGCGCCGTGATGGTGGAAAGCGCATAGGCCAAATAGCGTTCGGAAAGCGCATCCGCGAGCCGCGTTTCACGCTCTGCCCCGCCGGGCGATAGGGTTTTCACATCATCAGGCATGGCCGAATCGCATCCTTATTCAGGCACCCGTCTAACCCTGCGCCAATCGCGCTGCAAAGGCTTCAAGACTTCAGTAAGCATTCTTGCCGTATTCTTTCGCCCATGATGAATTTGGCCATCGCCCCCGCACGGCAAAACTACGTGCCCGCGCCCACGCCCGCTGTCTGGGTGACATGGGCTGAGGGTATTGCCGGCCCCGCCACAATCGCCCCGCGCGGGGAATTCCGCTGCTTCCTGGTCTTTACCCTGGCCCACGGCGCAGAAGCGGCGGCGCAACGGGCAGAAATGACACTCCGCAACCTCGGCTGGAATCACGTGGCAACGCAAAGCGGCGTGCCGCTGAACCCCGAAAGACTATACGCCCTGCCGGAGGAGTTTCACGAAATCTGTGAAGCTGCCATGTGCGGACAAACCGGCGTGATGCATTACTGCGTCACTCGACGACCAACCCCGCTATTCGCTCAGCCAATCTGAAGCGCGCTTCGGGAAGCGGGCGGTGGCGCGCGCCAAAGGCATCGCGTTCCAGGAAATGCCCGGTCAGCTTCAGCCCTGCCACCCAGGATGCAGGCTCCCCCAGGCTGTCCGAATCACGCAGAAAGGCTGGCAGGGGCAGCAGCCTATCCAGATAAGGCGCCGCCGCCCCGGCACTGACCGCGCGGCCCGAACGTGGCGAGACATGCGTCAGCCCCTCATGCACCCCCGTCACGGCGCAACGTGTCAGATCTAGCCCATAGCCAAGTTCGGCCAGGATCAGCGCTTCAAAGCGCACATAATCCGCGACCACGCCCTCAGCGCCGCCGGCCAAATGGCCAATCAGGGAAACGAGGCCAGCAAAGGCGCGGGGATGGGCTTCGCGTTCCGGCAGGGCATCGGCGGCAATGGCACAGGCGGAAGATAGCAGCGCCAAGGCCAGCGGTTCATCCATGGCAAGTGCCGCCGCCGGATGGACCAGTTCACCACTGAGACTCCCCAATTGATCGGAAAGCCGCGCGACCCAGCGCGCCTCAATCAGATTGCCCGGCAGCCATAACCCCGCCTGAGCACGCGAACCGCCGCCCTTCACCAAGCCCGCATGCCGGCCATGCGCTTCGGTCAGCACCGTCACCACCGCGCCGCCTTCACCATGCGGGCGAAGATCAAGCACCACCGCCGGGGCCTGCCATTCAATGCTCATGCTGACCCGTGCTTAACCGGCATCCTCAAGCCCGATGGCGCGGATGCGTGCGGCCGTTTCATCCCAATCGGGCTTTTCCTTTACATTCAGGAAAAGATGCACTGGGCGTTCCAATAGCTTCGTCAATTCCAGCCGCGCCAGCCGCCCAATTTCCCGAATCCGGCTCCCTTTATCGCCAATCAGGATCGCCTTTTGGGAAGCGCGCGCGATGTAGATGGTGCAATCAATGCGCACCGACCCATCGGGCTTTTCCGTCCAGGCTTCGGTTTCTACCGAGGCATGATGCGGCACCTCCTGATGCGTCTGGCGCAGGATCTGTTCGCGCACAATCTCGGCCGCCAGCATGCGGTTCGGCAAATCGGTCAGATCATCTTCCGGGAAAAGATAAGGACCCGGTGGCACAGCCTCCGCCAGGCGATCCAGCAGCCGATCAAGCCCTTCGCCCTTTTCGGCGGAGATCATGAAGGTCTCCGCAAAGGGCAGAAGCTTGTGCAATTCCGCCGTCAGCGGCAGCAATTGTTCGCGCGGGATCAGATCGGTCTTGTTCAGCACTAGCCAAATGGGCCGGCGTGTCTTGCCGAGTTTTTCGATAATGCCGCGCAAGGGCTCGGTCAGCCCGGCACGCGCATCCACGATCAGGAGTGAGATATCAGCATCCTGCGCGCCACCCCATGCCGCAGCGACCATGGCGCGATCCAGCCGCCGGCGCGGCGTGAAAATGCCTGGTGTATCCACCAGCACCAATTGGCTTTCACCGCGCATCACCACGGCGCGCACGCGGAAGCGCGTTGTCTGCGGCTTGGGTGAGACAATCGTCACCTTGCTGCCGGCAAGCCTATTCACCAGCGTGGATTTGCCGGCATTGGGCGCGCCCAGAATGGCAATCAACCCGCAACGCGTTGTCATGTTCCAAAACCCTTCAACCAGGCTTCCGCCGCTGCCTGTTCGGCGGCGCGTTTGCTGTCACCTTCACCCTGCGCTTCCCGCCCTGCCGCCAGTACGCTGATGACAAAGCGCGGCGCATGGGCGGGGCCGCTTGATTGCACCAGCCCATAGGCCGGCAGCCCAAGGCCGCGCCCCAAAGTCCATTCCTGCAACCGGTTCTTCGCCGAGGTCGGCGGGCGCAAATCCGCTTCCATCAACCCGGCAAAGCAGCGCCGCACCAGGGCGCGCGCCGGCGCGATACCACCATCCAGATAAATCGCGCCAAGCACCGCTTCAAAAGCATCAGAAAGCAGATTCCGCGGGCCCATCAGCCCCGTGGCGCGGTAGCGCGCAGGCATGCGCAAATCCGCACCCAGCCCCAATTCTTCCGCCACCTTGCAGAGCGTATCGGCGGAAACGAGCATGGCAAGCCGCTTCGCCAAATCGCCCTCACGCTCATCCGGGAAACGCTCAGCCAGCCATTCGGCGATACAAAGTCCCAGCACGCGGTCGCCGACAAATTCCAGGCGTTCATTGGAAAGCAAACCCTCACCGCGGCTTTCCGCATCAGTGCTATGGGTCAATGCGCGGGTCAGCAATTCTGGTCTGGCGAAGTGATGGCCCAACCGTGCTTCCAATTCCGCGCTCATTGGACGCAACAGCGCATCACTTGACGGTGCTGAATAGCCGAGACCAGCGGATGGCAAAGGGCCAATTCCACACCTGCCACCAGGCGGCCGAGCCATCCACGGAAAAGAAAATGATCTCCGCGCGCCCAACCAGGTTTTCAATTGGAATGAAGCCCACTGCGTTCATCGCGCGGCTATCAAGGCTATTGTCGCGATTATCGCCCATGGCGAAAACATGCCCGGGCGGCACACGAAATTCCGGCGTATTGTCCAAGGGCGCATCATCCGATGCTTCCAGAATGTCATGCGCCACACCTGGCGCGCCATCAATCGCCGGCAGGAATTCGCGGAAACGCCGCACCGTGATGCGCGGGCCATCGCCTTCCACCGTATATGGGCCAAGCAATTCGCGCCGCACCGGCGCACCGTTCAGATGGAGAATCCCAGCGCGCATCTGCACGCGATCCCCGGGCAGGCCGATGATGCGCTTGATGTAATCCGTGCTGCCATCGCGCGGCAGCTTGAACACCGCGACATCGCCGCGCTTCGGCATGGACCCGAAAATCCGCCCATCAAACAGCGGCGGGCTGAACGGCATGGAATGGCGCGAATAGCCATAGGAGTATTTGGAGACGAAAAGATAATCCCCCACTTGCAGCGAAGGGATCATGGACCCGGAAGGAATATTGAAGGGCTCAAACGCAATGGTGCGAATGCCGATCGCAATCGCGGCGGCATAGACAATGGTTTTCACGCTTTCCAGCCAACCGCCGGATTTCTTCGAGGCCATGTCACTTCCAAGGATATCGCCCAAATGGCGCAATAAGCCCCCGACGAAACTATCGGGTCAGGGCAGGGCATAGCGGCGCGGCGCGCCCTGTCAAGGAAGCGGCACGGCGGTGATCACCACCATCGCCTGTGCATAGGGAAATTCATCGGTCATGGTGAGAGCAATCACCGCGCCATGCCCGGCTGGCGTGATGGCCTTCAGGCGCTCTGCCGCCCCCCCGGTCAGGCGGAGAGTCGGCTGTCCGGATGGCAAATTCACCACCCCCAGATCGCGCCAGAACACACCAGCGCGAAAGCCGGTCCCAAGCGCCTTGGAAGCGGCTTCCTTCGCGGCGAACCGCTTGGCATAGGTGGCGGCGCGGATGCGTTCGGTGCGCTTTTCCGCCTTGGCACGCTCAGCGGTCGTGAAAATACGCTCCAGAAAGCGGTCGCCATGGCGTTCAATGGTGCGCTCAATGCGCCGGATATCCAGGATATCCGACCCGATGCCGATAATCATGCGCTGCCCTATCCCTTGCCGCGTTCCACCTGGGTGATGCCGGGGCAGGCGCGCAGCGCCGCCAGCACCGCAGTCAGGTGGGAAATATCGCGCACTTCCACATCCACCAGCACTTCGCACCAATCCTCGGCCCGGTTGGTGATGCGAAGGCTGTTCACCACCCCTTCCTGCCTTGCGATGGCCGTGGTTACCCCCGCCAGCGCATCCGGGCGGTTTTCCGCGACCAACTCGACCCGCGCCACATGCGTCCCCTTGGTCGCGCCATCATAATCCCAATCCACATCAATGAAGCGCTCAGGTGTCGCCGCAAAAGCCTGCAAGCCATGGCAATCCTGCCGATGGATCGTGACCCCCCGCCCGGTAGTTACAATGCCCAGAATCCGATCACCGGGCAGCGGGTGGCAGCAGCCGGCGAAACTCACCGCCATCCCAGTCACCAGCCCCCGCACCCCCAGCGCCGCATCACGCTTGGCCGCTGATTGGCGATCTGCCTTGCCCGGCATGAGGGTTGGCCCGGCGCCAAGCCGGCCCCTGGGCCTTGCGAGGGGCAACGGGTCCGCCCCACGGGGCGCGGCGCGCAATTCCGGCACGGCGGCATGCAGCACATCGCGCGGCGAGAGGTTGCCGCTCGCGACCGCGATGCACATCGCCTCAAAATCCGCCTGCTTCAGCGGCTTCAAGGCGGGTTCCGCAAGCTTTTCCGAAAAATCGAGGCCGGCAGCGCGGAACGCCTTGGCAATGGCGCTGCGGCCTTCTTCGCGCTGTTCCGAACGCTGCCGCGCGTGATTGACACGGCGAATACGCGAACGTGCCTTGCCGGTGACAACAAAACGCTCCCACCCCGGATTGGGCGTGCCGCCGCGCGCGGTGATGATTTCCACCTGATCGCCATTTTCCAGCACATGGCGCAGCGGCACGATCTTGCCATTCACCTTGGCGCCAACAGTGGTATCGCCAACCTGGCTATGCACCTCATACGCGAAGTCAACCGGCGTGGCACCACGCGGCAATTCGATCAGATCACCCTTGGGCGTGAAGCAGAACACGCGGTCGCGATGCAGTTCAAGCTTGGTATGTTCGAGAAATTCCTGAGGCTCCGCCGCGTTTTCCAGAATTTCCAAAAGGTCGCGCACCCAGGGATAGCGCTTCTGATCGCGCGAAGAACCGGGGCCTTGCTTATAGCTCCAATGCGCGGCGACGCCATTTTCCGCGATATCATGCATTTCCTTGGTGCGGATTTGCACTTCAATCTTGGCATTGCGCCGTTCCGGCACCGTCACGCCGGTATGCAGGCTTTGATAGCCATTGGTCTTCGGCGTTGAAATCCAATCCTTGAAGCGCCCCGGCACCACGCGATAGGCGGAATGAATGGCGCCGAGTGCCGCGTAGCAATCACCCTTTTCCGGTACGATGATGCGAAACGCCATGATGTCGGATAATTGCTCAAACGCAACATTCTTCTTCTGCATCTTGAGCCAGATGGAATAGGGCGATTTCTCCCGTCCCTGAATATCCACCACTGTTACGCCAGCATCAGCAAGCACACGGCGCAAATCCGCCTCAATCTCCGCAATCAAATCGGCACCCTGACCACGCAGATAGGTCAGCCGCGCGGCAATGGTCTGCCAGGCTTCCGCATTCATTTCGCGGAAGGAAAGGGTTTCCAGTTCAGTCTTCAGCGCATCCATGCCGATGCGTTCAGCGAGCGGCGCATAAATTTCCAAGGTTTCGCGTGCCTGCTTGCGGCGGCGTTCCGGCTGCGGCATCCCCGAAATGGTGCGCATATTATGCAGCCGATCCGCGAGCTTGATCAGCAGCACGCGAATATCCTCGCTCATGGCAAGGACAAGTTTGCGGAAATTCTCGGCCTGTTTGGTGCGTTCGGATTGCAGTTCAAGCCGCGTCAGCTTGGTGACACCATCCACCAGCCGCGCCACTTCCTTGCCGAAGCGGCTTTCAATATCACCGAGCTTGAGCGGCGTATCCTCAACCGTGTCATGCAATAGCGCGGTGATGATGGAACCGGGATCAAGCCGATAGCCGGCCAGGATTTCGGCCACTGCCAGCGGATGCACGATATAGGGCTGCCCATCATCGCGCTTTTGCGGCGCATGGGCTTCGGCGGCCATGTCATAGGCCGAGGTGATCAGCGCCCCATCAGCGCGCGGATCGTAAGCAAGAACATGGGAAGCAAGCTCAGCGCCGGGCGAAAGGGCGCGCCCCGCGGCCAGACCTTCAGGCGCGCGGGGAAAATCCGGGGGGAAGCAGGTGGTAAAGCTTCGCCCCATCGGCATTCCTATCGTTTGCCGCCGAGCTCAGCGGCGATGGCGGCTTCCAGATCATCGGGCGCCATGTCCTCGGCGCCGGCCTCGGGCAGGGCTTCTTCCTGCACATCCATGATGCCGAAGATGTTTTCGTCTGTCGCGATCAGGTCAATCACTTCTTCCTCGGCGGGCTCCGGTTCCGGCGCGCGCTGCAGGGACTTGATCAGATCAGCTTCCAAGGATGGCAGATCGGCCTTTTCCTCGGCGATTTCGCGCAGCGCCACGACCGGGTTCTTGTCATTGTCGCGATCCACCGCGATCTGCTCTCCCCGGCTGATATTGCGCGCACGCTGCGCGGCCATCAGCACGAGTTCAAAGCGGTTCGGGATCTTTTCGATGCAGTCTTCAACGGTAACGCGCGCCATGAGGGCTCCAAAGACAAAAGGGGCGCGCGGCGGGGGCCGGGCGCCCGGCTGGACCGGTTATAGGTTGCAAATAGTCGCCTCGGCGCTGCTTTGCAAGGATTTCAAGCGCCTCGCGCGTCAGGTCAGGGCAGGGGCCTGACATCCTGCGCCGGCAGGGCTGCGATCAGTTCGGCGACGGGCTGCCTCAGGCGCGGATGCACCCAATCCGGTGCTACCTCGGCCAAGGGATAAAGCACAAAACCGCGCAAATGGGCGCGCGGATGGGGCAGCACCGGGTCCGGCGCATCGCGCACCCTCCCATCCAGATCAATGATATCAAGGTCCAAAACGCGCGGCGCATTGGGATAGGGGCGGGTGCGCCCGGCCGCGTTTTCAATGGCTTGCAGCTCGGCGAGCAGCTTGGCCGGCTCCGCCGAACCCTCCAGCAAGGCCACGCCATTGATATAACGCGGAGAGGCTGGATTGGGCGGGATCGGCGCGCTTTCCCACCAGCGTGAAGCCGCCACCAGACGCAGCCCCGGCAGGGCAGCGAGTGCCGCCAGCGCCGCCTTGCAGCTGGCAAGCGGCGGCGCGCCATCACCTGCCGGCAAATTGGCGCCAATACCGATCAGCGCGCGGGCCATGACAAGCGGGCCTGTTTGGTGTAACGCAACTGACCGGATTTGATCGTTCGTCTCAAACCATTGAGGATCATTTGATGTCTGCTCATATTGCTCGGCGCCAGGCTGGCCTGGAACGCGTTGGCCTGTTCGTTGATGGCGCCAATCTCTATTATGCGACAAGGGCCCTGGGGTTCGAGGTTGATTTCGCCGCCATGCTGCGTTTTTTCGGCGGCTCCACCTATCTGGTGCGCGCCTGCTATTACACTGCCCTGATCGAGACCGAGGATTATTCCCCCCTTCGCCCGCTGACCGATTGGCTGGCCTATAATGGCTGGCGCGTGGTGACCAAGCCCGCCAAGGAACAGGCGGACCCGACCGGGCGTCGCCGGATCAAGGGCAATATGGATATCGAATTGGCGGTGGATATGATGGAACTCGCCCCGCATCTGGATCACGCGGTGCTGGTTTCCGGGGATGGCGATTTCCGCCGCGTGGTGGAAGCCGTGCAGCGCCAGGGCGTGAAGGTGACGGTGGTGTCCACCATGGAAAGCCAACCTCCCATGATCGCCGATGAATTGCGCCGCCAGGCCGATGGCTTTCTGGAACTGGCCGATATCGGGCCTGAGATCGCCCGCCGCCCACCGCCGGAAGCCCGCGCCCCGCGCCCCGTAGCGCCGCCAGTTGCCGCCCCGGCCCGGCCAAGCCGCGCCACCCCCGCCGACCCCTATGGTGAGGCGCCGGATATCGAGCCTGAATGAGCGAAGCTTCGGAGCATTTTCAAGCCACGTGGAATCACTTGGCGGCTCGGAAAATGCGACCAAATCAAACGGCTGAGCATGTCCGCTGAGCTCCAGCGAAGCGGGCAGGCGTCAGCACCGGGGCGCGATTGCGCGCTATGCCCAAGGCTTGCCGAATACCGCGCCGCCAATCGCGCCAAGGAACCCGGCTGGCATAACGCCCCCGTGCCATCCTGGGGGCCTCGCGAGTCGCCCTTGCTGGTATTGGGCCTTGCCCCCGGCGTGCGTGGTGCCAATCGCACCGGGCGGCCCTTCACCGGCGATTACGCCGGAAAGCTGCTTTATGCGACCCTGCTGGAATACGGCCTGGCGCGCGGCGCCTATGGAGAGGACCCCGAGGACGGCATGGAACTCACCGGCTGCCGTATCGCGAATGCGGTGCGCTGCGTGCCGCCGGAAAACCTGCCGCTCCCCGTCGAAATCCGCGCGTGTAACGGCTTCCTGAAGGCCGAGCTTGCCGGCATGCCGGGCCTGCGTGTGGTCTTGGCGCTAGGTGTGGTGGCGCATAACGCGCTGCTCCGTGCCAAGGGCATCCCGGCTTCGCGCTTTGCCTTCGCCCATGGTGCGCGGCATCGCCTGCCCGATGGGCTGATCCTGGCGGATTCCTATCATGTCAGCCGCTACAACACCTCAACGCGGCGCCTGACGCCGGAGATGTTTCAAGCTGCGATGGCGGGTGTGATGGCGGCGCTCGACGGCAAGTAGCGCCGCGCCAACCTAGGAATTTCTGGGAAGAAACCTTCAGACCCGCAGGTCGAGCAAAGATCCGCGCGGCATCGGCTTATTCGGCTCGGGCGGGACAGCTTCAAGGGAACGCTGCTGGGACGTCTGCGCCTGACGGTTATTGCCCAGCGCATCCACCGGCTGCACCGGGGAACGCGCCTGGATGATCCCGGCATTGGCCGCGATTTCCTGGGAGAAGGCCGCGATGGAATTTAAGCTCAACATAGACGAGACTTTAGGCGCTAAAGATGAATGAAAGGTTAACGCAGGCCCCGCAGGCCGAGTCGGTGGCGTTAATTTCAGCCTGATCTTCGGCTTCTGGTTGATCGTCTCGGCGGCGTCCATACACGCATAATTGCATGGACGCCTTAAAAAATTAGGCTGTTTTGTGCTGACAAGGGGTTAAGGCGCTTCGACCGCAACTCGGCCTGTGTTTGGAGACTCTCGCAAACCATGATTGCCCATAACGCCGCAGCATATGGGCCAGGCCTCAATTACCGGCAGGTCCAAGCCCCTCCAGGAGGATAATCGCGGTCGCCGCCAGACCCAGCGCGCAGAACAGCATGGACAGCATGGGCCAGGCATTGCGCGGGCCGCGCATGGCAATCACGCCATTGCCCGCGATGGAGAGCATACTCGCCGCAATGGGCTGGGACCAATGCAATTCGCGGAACCCCCAGACGATCAGCGCAATCCAGGCGATGAAGGCTGCGCGCGCCAGCCAAAGCCAGAAGATGGAAGCGGCTTCGGAAGCCGGGCGCATTTCCGGCGCCCCGCTTTTGGATTGGATGAAGGCGCCGATCGAAAGCAGCACCATCGCAGCGTAATAAAGGGTCACAGCGCCTTCATTGCCGCCCCTCCCGCCAGCCCGCAAGGGGTTTTTCGCGCGTGATGGTCGCCCTCTGCCTCATTCCGCGCTAACGCTGCGCCATGCCCGCCCCGCCTGCCCTATTGCAAGTATTGCCCGCGCTCCGCTCCGGCGGCGTGGAACGCGGCGCGCTGGAGATTGCCGAGGCACAAATCGCCGCCGGCTTCCGCGCCATTGTGGCCTCAGCAGGTGGGGAAATGGTGCCGGCGCTGGAAGCTTTGGGGGCGAAGCACATCACCTTGCCGCTGACGGCCAAATCGCCCTTCGCCATATGGCGCAATGCGGCGGCACTCGCGGCGCTGGCGCGGGCGGAAGGCGTTGCGCTGATCCATGCGCGGTCCCGCGCGCCGGCCTGGTCCGCGTTGATTGCCGCCAGGCGCGTCGGTCTGCCCTTCGTCACCACCTATCATGGTGCCTATAATGAGGGCTTTCCGGGCAAGCGGCTCTATAATTCCGTCATGGCGCGCGGGGACCGCGTGATTGCCATCAGCCATTTCATCGCCGATCTTATCCGCACCCGGCACGGCGTGCCGGAATCGCGCCTGCGCGTTATCCCGCGCGGGGTGGACCCAAGGCGCTTTGACCCCGCGCTGGTCGGTGCTGAAAGGCTGGATAGGCTCCGCACGGCCTGGGGCCTGCCGGAAGGTCGCCCGATGATCATGCTGCCGGCGCGGGTCACGCGCTGGAAGGGGCAGATGGTGCTGGTGGAGGCCATGGCGCGGCTGCCGGGCGACTCGCTCGCGCTTTTGGTGGGCGATGCGGAAGAACGCCCGGCCTTCAAGGCGGAATTGCTGGCGCGCATTGAAAGCCTTGGTTTGCAGGATCGCGTGCGCTTATTGGGCCACGCCAATGATATGCCGGCGGCGCTGCTGCTGGCCGATGTGGTTATCCATGCCTCGACCGATGCGGAAGCCTTTGGCCGCACGGTGATCGAAGCCCAGGCCATGGCGCGGCCCGTGATTGCAAGCGACCTTGGCGCGCCGCGCGAAACCGTGGCCGAGGGCATCACCGGCTGGCGCATCCCGCCCGGCGATGCCGCCGCACTTGCTGACGCCATTGGCAAGGCGCTGGCCTTGCTTCCCGCTGAAAGCGCAGCGCTCGGCGCCAGAGCACGCGCTGCGGTGCTGTCAGGCTATACGACTGAAGCCATGCAGGCCGCGACCATTGCCGTCTATCGGGAATTGATCGGATGACGCTGCGCATCCTGGTGATCAAGCTGGGTGCGCTTGGCGATTTTGCCCAGGCTTTCGGGCCATTTGCGGCGATCAGGGCGCATCATCCCGGCGCCGAGATCACCCTGCTGACCACGCCGCCCTTCGCGCCGCTGGCGCGCCAGGCGCCCTGGTTTGACCAGGTTTGGGACAATGGCCGGCCGAGGGGCCTCGCCGCGCTTTGGGCGCTGAGGCGGCAGTTGCGCGCGGCGCGCTTTGATCGGGTTTATGATTTGCAGACCTCTGGCCGGTCAGCGCGCTATCGCTGGCTGGTCGGGCGCGGCGTGGAATGGTCCGGCATTGCCGCCGGCGCTTCCCATCCCCATGCCAATCCGCGCCGCGATTTCATGCACACGGTGGAACGCCAACGGGAGCAATTGGAAATGGCCGGCATCAGCCATTTCCCGGCGCCCGCGCTAGATTGGCTGGATGCCGATATCACGCGCTTTGCCCTGCCGGAGCACTTTGCGCTGCTGATCCCTGGTGCCTCCCCCGGCAGGCCGGCCAAGCGTTGGCCGGTCGCGCAATTCACGGCCCTGGCGGCGGCGCTTGATGTGCCGACGGTAATCCTGGGCGGCCCGGCCGAAGCGGCCTTGGGTGCCGCCATCACAGAAGGCACCCCCGGCGCGCGTGACCTGACGGGCAAAACAAGCTTCGCCGATATCGCCGCACTCGCCCGCCGTGCCGCCTTTTGCATTGGCAATGATACCGGCCCGACGCACCTCGCGGCCGTGGCCGGCTGCCCGACGCTCGCCCTATTCGGTGAGGATAGCGACCCCGCGCTTTGCGCCCCGCGTGGCCCCTGCGTCGCCGTGCTGCGCCACCAGCCGCTTGCTGCCCTGACGCTGGCTGAGGTACGGGCGGCGCTTCAGGATTTGATCACTCACCCCGCCACCATGGCTTGACCCGGAAGGGGCCTCTGCCCATGGTCCTGCCTCTCTGCAACCCATAGGACGCTGTTCATGCCCGCGATTACCCTGCCCGATGGTTCCATCCGCCAATTTGACGGCGCGGTGACGGGCACCACTATCGCGGCGGCGATTGGCCCTGGCCTCGCCAAGGCAGCGCTTGCCATGGAGGTGGATGGCAAGCTGCGCGATCTTTCCGCGACCATCACGCAGGATGCGAAGCTGCGCTTCATCACGCGGCGCGATCCCGAAGCGCTGGAGATGATCCGCCATGATTGCGCCCATGTGCTGGCAGAAGCCGTGCAGGCGCTTTATCCCGGCACGCAGGTGACGATCGGTCCTTCAATTGAAAACGGCTTCTATTACGATTTCGCCCGGAACGAGCCCTTCAAGCCCGAAGATTTCGTCGCGATTGAAGCCAAGATGCGCGAAATCATCGCGCGCAATGATGCTTTTGTGCGCGAAGAATGGGACCGTGAGGATGCGATCCGCTTCTTCACCGCCAAGGGCGAACGCTACAAGGCGGAACTGATCCAGGATTTGCCCAAAACCGAGATCATCAGCATCTACAAGCAAGGCGCCTGGACCGATCTTTGCCGCGGCCCGCATATGCGCGGCACCGGCGATATCGGCACCGCCTTCAAGCTGATGAAAGTGGCCGGCGCCTATTGGCGCGGCGATCATCGCAACGCGATGCTCAGCCGGATTTACGGCACCGCCTGGCGCGACCAGAAGGAACTCGACGCCTATTTGTTGCAGTTGGAAGAAGCGGAAAAGCGCGACCACCGCAAGATCGGCAAGGAAATGGGCCTTTTCCATTTGCAGGATGAGGCGGTGGGCTCGGTCTTCTGGCATCCCAAGGGCTGGCGGCTTTATCGCACCGTGGAAGCCTATATGCGCCGGCGCTTGGATATTGCCGAATATCAGGAAGTGAAGACGCCACAGCTGGTGGATCGAAAGCTTTGGGAAGCTTCCGGCCATTGGGAAAAATTCCGCGAAAACATGTTCGTCGCGCGCGTGGAGGACGAGGATGAAAAGGATCGCGTGCTCGCGCTGAAGCCCATGAATTGCCCCTGCCATGTGCAGATTTTCAATCAGGGCTTGCGGTCTTACCGCGAATTGCCGCTGCGCATGGCCGAATTCGGGTCCTGCCATCGCTATGAACCCTCGGGCGCCTTGCATGGCATTATGCGCGTGCGGGCCTTCACGCAGGATGATGCGCATATTTTCTGCGCTGAAGACCAGATCGCTGATGAAACGGTGCGGTTCGTGGCGCTGCTGTCTTCCATCTATCGCGATTTCGGCTTTACCGAATTCCGCGTGAAATTTTCTGACCGCCCGGCGCGGCGCGCGGGCACGGATGCGGTGTGGGATCAGGCGGAAGGCGCGCTGAAAGACGCCTGCCGCATCGCCGGCGTTGAGTATGAATTGAACCCTGGTGAGGGCGCCTTTTACGGCCCCAAGCTGGAATTCGTGCTGCGCGATGCCATTGGCCGCGATTGGCAATGCGGCACGCTGCAAGTTGATTTCGTGCTGCCCGAGCGGCTGGATGCGGAATATGTCGCGGAAGATGGCGCCCGCCGCCGCCCGGTCATGCTGCACCGGGCCATCCTTGGGTCCTTTGAACGCTTCCTTGGCATTTTGATCGAAGAACATGCGGGGCGCTTCCCGCTTTGGCTCGCGCCCGTTCAGGTGGTGGTGGCGACGATTGTGGATGAAGCGGCACCCTTCGCCCGCCAGGCCGCCGCTGCCTTACAAAAGGCTGGGGTCGCAGCCTCGCTCGACCTCAGGAATGAGAAGATCAACCGCAAGGTGGTGGATCACATTGACCAGCGCGTCCCCGTGCTTGCCGTGATTGGCCGGCGTGAGGCTGAGGAAGGCACCATTGTGCTCCGTCGCCTGCCGGGGCGTGACCAGGAAACGCTGAAGCTGGCCGATGCCGTGGCGCTGCTGGCGGCCGAGGCAACGCCGCCCGATCTGCGCGCCTGACGCCACAGTGACGGGAAAATAGGGTGCCTCAGGGCCGCTTCCTGCAACCGAAACTTGCAGCAGGCGGCCCAAAAGCCCATAAATGCGCCGTTCTGATAACCGCGACAGGAGAGTACCATAGCTCGACCCCCTATGCCCGCCGCCCAGCAGGCCCCAGCGCGTGAAGGCCCGCGTATCAATGATGAAATCCGCGTCCCTCAGGTTCGCCTGATTGATGACGCCGGAGAGATGATCGGCGTGATGTCCGCCCGCGAAGCGCTGATCCGCGCTTATGATGTGGGCCTAGACCTTGTTGAAATCTCGCCCAATGCGGTGCCGCCTGTCTGCAAGATCCTGGATTACGGGAAATACAAATACGAACAGCAGAAAAAGGCGAATGAGGCGCGCAAGAAGCAGAAGGTCGTCGAAATCAAGGAAATCAAGGTTCGCCCGAATATTGATGACCATGATTACGATGTGAAAATGAAGCAGATGCGGAACTTCATCGGCGAAGGCGACAAGGTGAAGGTGACACTTCGCTTCCGTGGCCGCGAAATGGCGCACCAGGAATTGGGCGTGAAGGTGCTGGAGCGTATTCGCAATGACCTGATTGAACTGGTCAAGGTGGAACAAATGCCCAAGCTGGAAAACCGCCAGATGGTCATGGTGGTGGCGCCGAAATAGGCGCTGCCCTTCCCTGCGTGATCCGGGCGACGGGTCACGCTGCTTGCCTTTGGCTTTCCCTTGCCGCGCAGTGCTGCGCCGCCCATAAGGCGTGCTCATCCGCCGCAGCCGAAGCAAGCCATGCCTGAAAGCGCCCTCGCCAGCCTGGAAATTGCCGCCGCCCGCAATCCTGACGGGGCTATGGAAATTCTGCTTGGGACCATGCGGCGACTTGCCGCCGGCACGAGCCTTGAGGATCTTGCCGCGCCCGAGGCGCCACAAACGACCGAGGTGCTGGCGACCCGCTTTGCCGCCGCCATGGCCCGCATCCTGACCGATCCCGCCATCCGGTTTGACGACAGCGCCTTGCTACGCCTGGCCGCCCTGGGGCGCGTTGCGGATAACCTCCATACCGTCAGCGGCTTTGGCGGTTCGGACCATATTCTGCGCATGCTGGGGGCAGGCGATACGGGTGGCCTCAGGCGCCTGTTCCAGCAAGACCGCCGCGCCTTTGCCAAGGCCTGGCTGCTGTTTTCGGTCGATTCCGCGCTGCCGATTGATATGCAGGCATTGCTGGAAGCGCCGGCGCCGGTCGCGCTACTGGTCGCAACAAGCCTAGTTTCGCAAAAGCCTATCCTGACCGAAGCAGGGTATGCACGCCGCGAAGCACTGGTGAGCCTCGCCGGAAGGCTGAAGCCAGTGCCGCTGCCGCTTTCGGTGGATCACCTGGTTCTGATCTCGGCGGCCTGGATGCTCTGCTCCTATGCCGGGGCGCGCGACAAGCATGCCATCAAGGCAGTGCTGAACCGCGTGCTGCGCCAATGGGGGGAGAGCATTGGCCTCAGTGACGCTGCCCTGCCCGCCATCCGCGCCCTGAAAACGCGCCCGACCCTGCTGGTCGCGGCCGAGATCATGCATTCCAATCATGTGCAGTATCGCTATTTCGGGCAGTATCTTCGCCAACTGCGTGAGCGTTTTCGGCTTGTATTGCTGACCGAGGAATCCCAGGCCGACAGCAATGCCCGCCTGCTTTATGATGAGGTGCATGTCTTCAAGCGCGAAGGCGGCACGGGCTATTTCAACAGGCTGGTGGAGATTGTGAAATCCATCGCCCCGGATGTGATTTTCTGGATCAGTGTTGGCATGCGGCATTGGGGACCGGTGCTCGCCAATTTCCGACTGGCCCCCATTCAATTGGCGGGCTTTGGCCATGCGGCTTCCACCTATTGCGATACGATGGACTACTACTTCACGCGGGAAGGCTATGTCGGCGATCCCGCGCTGCTGTCCGAACAAGTGATCCTGCTGCCGGATTCAGGGCTGAAATTCGAAAGATCGCCGTTTTATACGCCCTTGCAGCCCGCCATTCGTGAAAGCGCATCCCCACTGCGCGTCGCGCTGCCGTCCAACCTGTTGAAGCTCAACCCGCATTTCATCAACATCCTGCGGCGGATTCGGGAAAAGGCGGGGCGGCCATTGGAATTTCGTGTCTTCCCCAATGTCTCGGGGCTTGAGCTGATTGCCACCAAGCGTGTTTTTGACCAGCGCTTGCCGGGCAGCATCGTCTATCCCGTCATGGCCTATAATAACTACCTCGCGGAACTGAACGCTTGCGATCTGAACCTAAGCCCCTTCCCCTTCGGCGCGCTGCATAGCGTTGTCGATTCGCTCCGGCAGGGCATCCCTGTGGTGGCGATGGATGGGCTTGATTTGCATGAACGCCCCGACCCCATGCTGCTGCGCCGGATTGGCATGCCGGAATGGCTGATTGCGCAGGATGAGGAAGCCTATATCGCCGCGGCGCTGCGCCTGATTGATGATGACGCAACGCGGGTGGCGCTGAGCTGGCAGGCGGTGGAGTTGGACCTGGACCGCACGCTGTTTGGGGATGCGACCACGCCGCTTGGCCGCGATGTGGTGGATGCCATGTGGTGGCTTTACCAGAAGCACGAGGCTATCAAGGCGTCTGGCCGCAAGGTGTTTCGGACGGCGGATCGGCAGGTGCCTGGTTTCTGAACGGAACGGGTGCTTTCCGTCGGGCGGTGCAGACATTACATGCGCGTGATGTCTTCACCCGCCCTTGTCTGGTTCCGCCAGGATTTGCGCCTTGCCGATAACCCGGCGCTGCATTCCGTGGCCGATCGGCCCATCCTGCCGGTTTTCATCCTGGACCCGGAGGCCGCCGGCGCCTGGCCAGAGGGCGGCGCTTCCCGCTGGTGGCTGCATCATAGTCTTTTGGCGCTGGCGCGTGACCTGAAGGCGCTGGGCGCGCCGCTTCTGGTGCTGCGCGGCGCGGCGCTGGACCTGCTGCCCAAGCTTGCGGCTGAGATCGGCGCCGATGAAATCCATGCCGGGCGCCTGACCGAACCCTGGGCGCGAGCGCGTGACGCCAAGCTGGCCGAGGCCCTGCAAGCGGCCGGGCGGAAGCTGGTGCTGCATCGTTCTGCCCTGCTGCATGAACCGCATCTGGTCCGCACCGGGGCGGGCAAGCCCTATGCGGTCTATACCCCCTTCTCCCGCACCCTATTCGGCTTTGGGGACCCCGCCGCGCCCATCCCGGCGCCGAAGCGCTTGCGGGCAGCGACGGGTGCGCCGGCGGGGGTGGATATTCCGACGCTCGGCCTGCTGCCGCGCCCGCCCGAGCCTGATTGGGCGGCGGGCTTTGGCGCCGTCTGGCAGCCAGGGGAGGAAGGGGCAGCGCGGCGATTGGCTGATTTTCTGGCCTCAGGCGTCAATGCCTATGCGGATCGGCGGAATGAACCGGCGGCCAAGGGGGGGACCTCTGGCCTCTCGCCGCATCTGCATTTTGGTGAAATCTCCCCCCGCCAGGTCTGGGTCGCGGCGCGGGCGGCGGTGCCCAAGGGTGGGGCGGGGCTGGAGACCTTCCTCAAGGAAGTACTGTGGCGGGAGTTTTCACATCATCTGCTCTGGCATCGCCCGGAAATGCCAGAGGCACCCTTGCGGGCGGAATTCGCGGCCTTCCCCTGGGCGCCGGATGCCGCACTGCTCAGGGCCTGGCAGCGTGGGCAGACTGGCTATCCCATTGTTGATGCCGGCATGCGTCAGCTTTGGCAGACCGGCTGGATGCATAACCGCGTGCGCATGATCACGGCTTCGTTTCTCGTGAAACATTTGCTGCAACCCTGGCAGGATGGCGAGGCCTGGTTCTGGGATACGCTGGTGGATGCGGACCTCGCGGCCAATAGCGCGTCCTGGCAATGGGTTGCGGGCTGCGGGGCGGATGCCGCGCCCTATTTCCGCATCTTCAACCCGGTCCTGCAGGGTGAGAAATTCGATCCCGACGGCGAGTATATCCGCGCCTGGTGCCCGGAATTGGCCAAGCTGCCCGCGCGCTTTATCCACAAACCCTTCGAGGCGCCGGAGATGATTCTGCGCGGTGCTGGCGTTGCGCTTGGCCAAACCTACCCGAAGCCAGTGATTGATCTGGCAGAAGGCCGGGCACGCGCATTGGCGGCCTTTGCGGGGCTGCGCAAAGCATGATCACACCGGCGGCCTTGCGCCGCGCGGGCTTTTCGGGGCTGCGCGTAGTCGGCGATGTGCATGGCGAGGCCGAGGCTTTTGAAGCTGCCATTGCCGGGGCGGAATCGCTTGGCCTTTTCATCATTCAGCTTGGCGATCTGGTGGATTACGGGCCGGATAGCCCCGGCGTCTTGCGCCGCGCCTTTACCATGCTGGATGCCAAGCGCGGCATTTTTCTGTTGGGCAATCATGAACATAAACTCCGGCGCGCGCTGATCGGCCATGCCAGCGCGAAGCTGTTTGTTGCACCCGAAGGGCTTGGCAAAACGCTTGAACAATTGAACGCGGCCCCGGATCGGGAGGTTTTGGCCGCGCGTGCAGTGGCCGAGATCGCCCGCGCGCCGGCCTGGCTCAGGATGGGGCAGGCCATGTTCATCCATGCCGCCTATCATGACGCGATGCTGTTCCGCGCACCGCCCGAGGATGCCGGGGTGCGCCGCCCTGACGGCCCGCTCTCGCGCGCCCTTTATGGCGAGGTGACGGGCCAGCGCGGGCCGGATGGGTACCCGATGCGCGCCACGCGCTGGGTTGGGCGGATACCCCATGGAATCACTGCCTATGTCGGGCATGATAATCGCTCCACCAATGGGCGGCCGCATGAAATGCGCGGCGCGCTGGGTGGGCGGGCGATTTTCCTAGATACCGGCGCGGGCAAGGGCGGCGCTCTCGCCTGGATTGATCTGCCGTTTGAGGCGCTGGAGCCAGTAGCCGAATAAAGCGTTTTCCAGCCAAGTGGTTCCACATGGCTGGAGAGCTACGGCGCAGTCGGAGAGATCAGTTAGCGAATAGCCGGCAAGCTGATGCCCGGGGGCGGTTCACGCACCAGGCACCATCTGGGCGGGTCACTAGAAGGCCCACAGCCCTGCCAGCCAGTGGAACGACATACGCGGTTTTCTTCGGTGAACCATTCCGCATTCGCCGTACAGACGCGCCAATTCGGATCCAGCGTGGCGTCTCGGCTCAAATAAATCATTTCGAGCCAAACCTCGCCGACAGATTCAAAGGTCGGCAGCAAATTGGTCATCCATTCCCACTTTGCCGCCTGGGCCGGACGGGCAACGGCAATGGCACCGCGAGACACGGCGCGCCGATAGCCCTTGAGGAAATGCGATTCAAGCCGCACGCCAAAGCCGCCACTGCCAAAGCCAACCATGCTTTCGGCGACCGTCATTTCACATTCATCTGGCAGGATCAGCGCGGTTGGAAAGGCGAAGGTGGTCCCGAGGAAGGTGCCGGCGCGGGCAAAAAGATCAACCTCAAAAAAATACCCGATGGAGCGCATACGCCCGACCGTGTCATCCAAATGCGCGCCTTCCTGACCCGGCGCCACGGCCGCCCATCTTGTTGCAACCGCGTTCCATACCTCGGCTGCCGCTGGGTAATTCGGATCGCTCGCCGCCCAATGCCGTTCAAGCTCCGAAGGGAAGCCGCGCGCCTTGCCCTCGCGCCAATGTGCAATCATGCGGACCAGACTATCCTTGGCGCCAATCGCCCCCCAGGAGACGATATGCACCAGATGATGCGGCTTCTGGACCGCATCCAAATAGGCTTGCAGAAAATACCCCACCCCTTGCGCACTGAGCCCACCTTGGCTCTGGCCCGTGACGAAAACCTCGCCACCCGCAGGACCGGCAGTCGCATAAGCCGCGGCGTCTCGGATCATGCTGAGGGCGGCGGTTGAGATGGCCTGTGCCCGCCCCATCGTGAGCCCCGAGGCCCAGGTCCTGAGATCTGGGTGATCAAAAGTATGCGTCCCCGCAATGGCATAAATCCGGTGGGGGTGCCGGTGATCCTTGGCTTCTAGCACCAGGCCGGCAAAGCCGCTGTAGCGGTCCGTATAGAAACGCAGCACCTCATAATGCGTGAGCGCGGCGGCGGTTGGCGAATCTTCAAGCCAGGGGCGGGAATTCGGATCAGCCGGGTCCCGGTAGCGGATATCATAGGCGCGATCCGCAGCAGCGACCGTTGCCTCATCCACCTGCCAAAGTGCCGGGTGGTGGGATCGCCGATCCTGCAGAATGGCCGCGCCATTCACGCCGGGTAGATCATGGGTCGAAGGGCTGCCTTCGGGAATTTCCAAATCCCGCACATGGCGCAGATGCAATTCAACGCGGGCTTGACGCCCACCATCCGTGAGGTTCGCTGTCACCCGGTGGGATGCCAGAATATCCTGCGCGAAAGGAAGCGCTTGGCGGAAGGCCACATGCATGTCGCGGACATGTTCCTTGGCCAAATGGGTAGCCGCCGCATCGCAACGCGCGATATGCGCCGCCGCCTCAGCACTGCGCGGATCACCGGCGTGTTGCGCCTGCGCCATGCCAATCATGGATAGCGCCAGAAAAAGACCAACTGCGACGTGACGGGATGGCCGCGTGATTGGCATTTATGTGTTTTCCTCCATTTGGCCGCCCAGGGGCCTCTTCTGCGGGAGCGTAGCCTTACCGATCAGCAAGCTTCAATGCTTCGCCTTCGCCACGCGCGCAAAGGCAAGGATCATTGCGCTTGTCTCCAGATCAGGCGTTGCGCGGCCGAGAATTCTGAGCAGGCTGAGTTCCTCCCCGCCTGGTAGGCGATGCCCGCCGCCCCTCACTTCATAAAGCCATGTCGCGACCCCATGCCGACACGCCTCTGCACGATGCAACAGAACGTCAGGCGCATCCAAAGCGCCCCGCCGTGGCAGGGCTTCAGCCGGCGCAACGCGGGTGCAGCCATTGGCGGCCTGCCAAAAGGCGAAGCTTTCCGGGATGGACCGACGGCGCTGCAGCATTACGGCACCAGCCAGCACCACGCTGCCATCCCAACGCACCACCGGATCTTCCGTGCCGGCCGCCAGCATGACCGGCAAGGGCCGTGCCGGAGTGCAGGGCGGGTCAGAAGCGGGCGGCATGGTCGCCTTGAACAGCATGAGCGAGGCAAGCCGCTCGGCACGGAGGCACGCGTAATGCGCCGCCATCATGCCGCCATTGGAAATCCCGACCAGATGGATCGCTGCCGGATCGGCAATGCCGCCCTTCACCAAATGATCTATCAGCCCATCGAGCAAGGCGACATCATCAGGGCCATAAAAAGCGGAAGGAAGCGCCCGCGCGAGGGAGGCTTCATTCCACACCAGGCCTGCCGCATCGGGGAAGGCGACCACAAAGCCCGCTTCCCGCGCCAGTTTCGGCAAATGCATCATATCGCGTGTGAGCGCGCCGCTCAGCCCGGCACCATGCAGCACAATGATCGTCGGCAGCGGCGCATGCGCTGCCGCGGGCCGATCAATAATCGTTTGCGCAGCACGGTTTTCGGGATCCGCTGACGCCGAGGAACAGGCAGTCGTGAACAGCAGCGCAAATGCAGCGCCCAGCCATCGGTAAAACGGTTTCACCTGCGCCAGCCCTGCCGATGGCTGAACCTTTTCACGCCCAAAGCTTCGGATTCGCCAAATCCCGTGCAATGCGTTCGGCAGCGGCATCAAGCAACGCCTCACCTTTCGCAGCCGTCGCGCTGCGCGCATCGCCGATCACGCCATTGGCGCTGAGTTCCTTGAAGGAACGACGCCGGGCGAGAGCTGCCGGTTGGCCTTCAACCCGCGTGCTATGCGGGCCATGCTGTTCGGCAAGGCGCGCGGGGCGCACCGCTTCGGGCATCAGGGTCATGACCATGGAAGCCTCAGCCTCACACGCATGCAGCACATTGGATTGGCGTTCCAGAATGGGCGCGAAGGCATCGCCCGCCATGTGCCAATAGGTTGCGGCGGCAACCGGAATGCCGCTTTCGGCCTGCGCATCAACGGCGGCAACGGCCACCGCTTCGGCATTGCCGCCATGGCCATTCAGCAGCATGGCACGCTTGAAGCCGGCACGCGCGGCTGAGCGCACAATGCCGCGCAGCACACCGCCAAAAGCCGCGTAATCCAGCGTGACGGTGCCGCCGAAGGGCACGTGATGCTCGGCCAGGCCGGTCCAGACGCAGGGTGTCACCACCACCTGTTCGCCGGCGGCCACCATGCGCTTTGCCACGCGATGCGCGACACCTGTGGCACAGATGATATCAACGCCGGTCGCCAATGCCGGCCCGTGCTGTTCCAGGGATGCCACCGGGATGATCACCAATGCCCCCGCCGCAGCGCGGGTATTGAGTTCTTCGGAGGTCATTTTCATCCATTCGATTTCGATCGTCATGTTCATTACTCCGCGGTTGCACCGGATTGTTCGACAAGATCGCGCCAAATCGGTTCCTGTGCGCGCCAGAATTCACCGAAAGCGGCGGGGGTTGGATCGGTCATGGCCAAGATGCTGAGCGGCTTGAGTCGCGCCGCCAGCGCCTCATCCGCCATCACGCGCGTCAATGCCGCGTGCAGCGTATTAATCGGCCCAGCCGGTGTGCCGGCCGGGGCGACGACTGCGAACCAGTTCTGCGCATCAATTCCGCTACCGGGCAAAGCTTCTGACATGCCAGGCACATCAACCAACTCGGGGACAAAGGTGATGCGTTGGGCGCTGCCCACCGCCAGCGGCCGGAAGCGTCCTTCGCGCACATGCGGCAGAAGCGCCGGAATGGCATCGAACATCATGTCAATTGTGCCTGAAGCGAGGTCCTGAATTGCGAGAGAGCCCCCACGATACGGCACATGGGTGATCTGAATGCCGGCGGCCCGATTGAGCTTTTCCAGGAACAAATGGCTGATCGTGCCCGTGCCGGAAGACCCTATGGTGACACGCCCTGGATTGGCGCGCGCAAAGGCAACCAATTCGGCCAATGTCCGATAGGGCCTCTGGCTATTCACCACCAACAAGATGCTGAATTGTCCAACGCGCGTAATGGGTGCCAGATCGCGCAAGGGGTCGATCGGCATTTGCGTACGATACAAAAACTTATTCGCTGCCAAAACAGTAGCAGAGGTAAAGAGCAGCGTATGGCCGTCTTTTTCAGCCTGAGCCACCGCGAGCGCACCAAGATTACCACCCGCGCCAGGGCGATTATCTACCACGACCGGCTGGCCCAGTACCACCGCAAGGCGCTCAGCCACCATGCGCGCCGTAATGTCATTGGCGCCGCCTGGTGCGATGGGCACAATCAGACGCACGGGACGCGTCGGGAAATTCTGCGCTTGTGCGGCGCTGGCGGCGAAGATGGCACTGGCACCGATCAGCGCGGCGCGACGGGACATCAGCATGGGGTGACCTCCGGCTTGGACGTTGGAAGGCTAAGCCGGAAAGGGGCTGGAAGAAAACAGGCGCCTCAGCCCCGCATCGCCGGCCCATCCAGAAATTCCCGCGCCTTGGCACGCATGGCGGCGAGCTTTTCGGGCTTCAGCTTCCGCAGCCCCATCACCGGCATGGCCATGCGCGGGTTGCGCGCAAATTCCTCCGCATGGCGGGCGATGAAATCCCAATAGAGGAAATTAAAGGGGCAGGCGCGTGGCCCCACCGCATCCTTCGCATCATGCGCGCAGCCGCGGCAGTAATCGCCCATGCGGTTGATATAGGCCGCCGATGCCGCATAGGGCTTGGACGCCATGACCCCGCCATCGGCGTAAAGCGCCATGCCCTGGGTATTGGGTAATTCCACCCAGTCAAAGGCATCGGCATAGACGGAAAGATACCAGCGATTGACCTGATGTGGATCGAGCCCCGCGATCAGCGCGAAATTGCCGGTGATCATCAGGCGCTGGATGTGATGCGCATAGGCATGATCGCGCGTCTGGCCAACCGCTTGCGACATGCAGCGCATGGAGGTCTCCGCCCCCCAATAGAACGCCGGCAAGGGGCGTTGGGCGGACAGCGCATTTCCTTCCGCATAGCCTGGCATCAGCAGCCAATAAAGGCCGCGCACATATTCGCGCCAGCCAATGATCTGGCGAATGAAGCCCTCAACGGCATTGAGTGGAGCCTTGCCATCGCGCCAGGCTTGCTCAGCCGCGATGCAAATCGCGCGCGGATCGAGCAGGCCGATATTGAGGCTAGTGGAAATCAACGAATGAAATAGAAAAGGCTGATCTGCCGCCATGGCGTCCTGGTAGTCACCAAAGCGCGGCAGGCGATCACGGATGAAGGCGTGCAGCGCCGCTTCGGCATCGCGCGCGGTGACCGGCCAGGCGAAGCTCTCTGCCGCGCCGAAATGCGCGCCGAAGCGTGTGCGGACTAACGCCATCACCTCTCGCGTGATGTCATCCGGCGCAAAGCGCGGCGCGGCGGGGGGTGTGACGCCGGCGGGTAGTGAAGCGCGGTTTTCGGCATCGTAATTCCAGGCGCCGCCGGCGGGTTCATCGCCTTCCATCAGCAGGCCGGTTTCGCGGCGCATCTCGCGATAGAAGAATTCCATGCGGTATTGCTTGCGCCCCTTGGCCCAGGCGCGAAAGCGCGACAGGTCGCAAATGAAGCGATGATCGGGGCGGATTTCGATAGCCAGGCCAAGCACTTTCTCCCAGGCCTCCATATCCTGCAAGACGCGCCATTCGCCCGGATGGGTCGCGATGATGCGCTCAGGCCGATGCCGCGCCACAGCGCGTGCCACTTCGCCAGCAAAGCTTTGCGTATTCGCCGGATCATCCAGGCGGATGTAATCCACGGCTACGCCGCGTGCTTCCAAGGCGCGCGCGAAATGGCGCATGGCCGATAGGATCAGGATGATCTTTTGCGGGTGATGCGGGACATAGGTGCATTCCGCCATCACCTCCATCAGCAATACGCGGTCCCGCTTGGGGTCGAGCCCCTCAAGCGCCGAAACACCGGGCGACAATTGATCGCCCAGCACCACGCGCAGCGCGGCGGTTTTGCTCATCCGATCAGCTCATAGGTAACGGCGCTGCCATCCTCACCCTTGGTGGCAAGCGCCACCCAGCGGCCATGGGCATCATAGCGCGCCTGCGCTTCAACCTCGCCATTCAGGGTGAATTGCATGCCCCCACCTGGAACAGAATTGCGCACCGCTGCACCGGGGATCAGCGTACAGGTCAGTGGGCGGATCAAGGGCCGAGCGAAATGCGCGCCATTCCACCAGGTGAGTGGCGCGGCATTCGCCGGCAGCCGCTGCGCCCCGTCCGGCCCTTGCGCCACCAGCGCATTGCCCTCCGCCACCACACGCGCTTCGGTCACGGTGCCGTTGCGGTCATGGCGTGATGTCAGGCGTTGCAGCCGGTCATTCGCCCATTCCTCGGTGATGTCATGACGGAGCCGAAATACGGTGAAGCCGGCAAGCTTCACTTGCAGGGCGATTTCGGTCTGCACGGAAAGCTTCGCGGCATTGCCGGAAAGCCGCACCTGATGCGTGCCAATCTCTCGGCCTTCGCGCAGCACACGAAACCGCACCGGGCCGGGCGCGGCGAAGGCGGCGGCGGGCAGCAGCAGCGCGGGCAAGCTGAGAAAGGCACGCCGCAACATCAGCCGCGGCTCCGCAGCGTGGAACGGCCGCCATCCACGGCCATGATCTGGCCGGTAATCCAGCCCGCCTGATCGGATAGCAGAAAATCGGCAAGCGCGGCGGCATCCTCGCCCTCTCCCAGTCTTGGGATCGGGTGTTGCTTGGCAATCGCATCGGCCATTTGCGCGTTCGCCAGCAGGGGTGCCGCCATACTGCTGCGCGTCAGTGATGGCGCGATGCAATTGATGCGGATGGCAGGTGCCAATTCAGCGGCGAGTGCGACGGTCAGCCCCTCCACCGCGCCCTTGGCGGCGGCAATCGCCGCGTGATTGGTAAAGCCCGCCCGCGCCGCGATGGACGAAAACAGCACAACCGAACCGCGGCCTGCCGCCAGCGCATCCTGCGCCGCCTGGATGGCAAACAACGCCCCCAAAGCATTCAGGCGAAAGGCGCTCAACATATCCGCCTCGGTCACGCGCTTGAGCGGCTTCAGCGCGATGGAACCCACGCAATAGGCCAAGCCCGCCAAGGGCGTGCTGGCGGCGGCCACCGCGCTGCGGAGTGCGGCCGCGTCTTCGACATCGGCCGGGATAGCCAGGCTGCCGGGGATTTCAGCGGCAAGGGCTGCCAGCCGCGCGCCATCGCGCGCCACCAGCATGGGGCGCTGTCCGCGCGCCGCCACGCGCCGTGCCAGCGTCGCCCCCACCGCGCCGGTCGCGCCCAGGATCAGGATTGTCGGCTGTGTCATGCTGCCCTCCGCTTGCCCGTCACAAAATGGTCATGCGCCGCCAAAGCGGGAGGGGCGCGACAAACTGCGCTTGCCGTGCCAGTATGTACGGCGATGCGTCAACTCCTGCTGCTGCGCCATGCCAAATCCGCCTGGGATGACCCGGCGCTCGCTGATCACGCGCGGCCCTTGAACGGGCGGGGCCGGCGCGCGGCGGCAGCCATGGCGAGCGCGATGCGCGGCTTGGGGCTTTCGCCCGATGTGGTGCTGGTGTCTTCCGCGCGGCGCACGCTGCAGACGCTGGAAGCGCTCTCACCCTTGCCCGATAGCCCGATCATCGAACCGATGGATGAGCTTTATCTGGCATCCTGGCAGAATCTCCTTGGGCTTTTGCATCGCGTGCCGGAAACCGCGCGGAGCGTCCTGCTGATTGGCCATAATCCCGGCCTGCATGATCTGGCACTTGCTTTGACGGGCGCTGACTCCATGGCGCGCAACCCGGAGGCGCGGCGCATGGCCGGCGCCTTCCCGACCGCGGCTTTGGCGGAATTCAGCGTCTCAAGCCCCTGGGCGGGGCTCGGGGAAGGTGGCGGTCGGCTGGTGCGCTTCATCATCCCGGCCGATTTGCCGGAAATGGCGGAATGACCCCCGGAGGCCGAGAGGGTGGCGTGCCTGGGGCCGAAGCATCGGAAGCGCCCCCGGAACCCCCGCTTAGTCTCGAATTTCTGCTGCCGGTCGCGGAAGCGGCGCGGCTGGCGCGCTTCCCCATCCTGGCCGCGCTGCGCCAGGGCCGCATCAGCACCAGCGCCGAGGAACTGCACTGGCTCGATACGCCAGACGGTGCCCTGGCTGCCGAGGGCAGGCTGGTTGAGGCGCCAAAACGCGGGCCAAGGCGGCTGATTGCCCTGGCGCCACCGGCCGAGGCCCGCTGGCATCCGGGCCAGATACTGCCCCCCGTGGCGATTCTCGCCCCGCATGAAACACCCGCAGCGGCTGAAGGCGCGGCGCTGATGCCGCTGGCTGCCTTGAGCGGCAAAAGGCGCAGCCAGCGCCTTTTGATCGGCGATGCAGTCGTGGTGCTGCACCTGCTCCAGGGGCATATGCGCACAGTGGCGGCGGAGCGCGAGGTGGCGCGGGTGATGCTTTCCGGCACAGCGCCCGCTGTGCTGGATCTCGCCCGACGCCTTGCCGCTGCGCTGCCTTTGCTGCCACCAAGCCAGAGCCTGGGTGCCGAGGCGCTCAGCCTTGCTACCGGGCAGGCGCCGCCGCCGCGCCGGCATGGCACGCCGGACACGTCCGAAGCGGCCAGTGCCCAAGCCTGCTTCACCATGGCGATCGGGCATTTGCTGGAAGTGGCGCTGCATTATGCGCCGGTCGCGCGGGCGGGACTTGATATTGAAGGCGTGCATCAGCTGCGCGTGGCGCTTCGGCGGCTTCGGTCTTTGCTCAAGGTCTTTCGCCCCATTACCGGCTGCAAGCAGGGCCGTGCCCTGGATGGGGCCTTGAAAGAAATGCTCGGGCTTTTGGGGCCGGCGCGGGATTGGGATGTGTTTCTGGCCGGAATCGGTGCCGATATGACGGCGCTTTTGCCCGAGGATAAGCGCCTGAAATCTCTGCTGAACGCGGCGGAAGCGAAACGCCAGGCGGCCTATGGCGCGCTGGCCGAGGCTTTGGATGGGCCAGGCTGGCGGGGGGCGGTGCTTTCCGGCCTCGCTTTTCTATTGGAAAAACCCTGGCGCGATGGGGCGGATGCTGAACGCCTTGGCCTGCTGGACGCGCCACCGCAGGATTTCGCGGCGCTGGTCCTGGACAAGCGCTGGGGCAGCCTGCTTGAAGCCGGCGCCGAGATCGAAACCCTGCCCGCTGAGGCGCTGCATGAGCTTCGCCTGGATGCCAAGCGCCTGCGCTACGCGGCCGAGGTCTTCGCCCCCGTTTTCCCCAAAAAGGCAGCGCGGCGCTTCCAACGCAGATTGGCCGCGTTGCAGGAAGAATTGGGCCGCAGCAATGACGCTGCCGTTGCGCGCAGCCTGGTGCAGAGCCTGGCGCGCGAGAATGATGAGGCGCGCGCCTGGGCCATTGGCGTGGCCGAAGGCTGGTGTCTGGCGCGGTCCATGGCTGATCATGATGGCGTGCTGAAGGCTTGGAAAAAATTATCGGCCAAAGAATCATTCTGGTCAGCGGATTAGGTGGCGCTCTTCGCGTTTTGCGTGAGTGTGACATGGAATTTTCGCTGTTTTGGTGGTTGTAACACGGCGAAAAAATCGGTTAACCCTCAGGCGTGCGTGAACCAAGGCGTATCTTCAAAGGACGGCAATTCAGCCCCCGCTTTGGCGGTTCTGGGCTCGGTGTTGCTTGCGCCGTAGTGGCCGCATTGTTCCTCGGGTTTGGCTTGCCTTCCAATCTGTTCGGTTCTGCCCCCGCGGATCGGCCCATCACGGCCGAGGCGGCGCAAATTCGTGTTTTTGATGGCGAAACCCTGGGTCTTGGGGACCGCATTATCCGGCTTTCCGGCATAGCGGCGCCCGCCCGTGGTGAGGCTTGCGGCAGCGATGCCGCGCGGGCCGATTGCGGCGCGGCGGCGGCGGCCAGGCTCGCGGCTTTGCTGCAGGGCCAGGATGTGACCTGCCGGATTGAGGGGTATGACGGGTTTCGGCGCGGCCTTGGCCGCTGCATCGCCGGCGGGCGGGATGTGAATGCGGCCATGGTGGAACAGGGCTTTGCCCTGGCTTCCCTGTCTGTATTGCGTCCCCTGGAAGTGGCTGCGCGTGATGGCCGCCAGGGGCTTTGGGCCGATGCCAGCCTGATGCCGGCCGAGTGGCGCCGGCGCTGATCCGCTGGCTTGCGCGGGGCAAGGGCCGGGATTCCAGCACTTTGGCCCCCTTCTTCAAACCCGATTCACGCTTTGCGGTTAGGCTTTGCCCCAGGATCAGTGCCTCGGTTTGCCAAGCTGACCACTCCGCCCTTATCCTGCACCGCACCATGATTAAGCGCCCCCGCATCTGACGGTGGCGCATAGTTTTTGAGGAAGAAGCGCATGACCACGAAGGCCCAAGGGTCCATTACCATCACCCTGGATGGTACCAATAAAAGCACGACATTGCCGCTGCTGGGTGGCACGCTGGGGCCGCAGGTTGCGGATATCCGCAAACTTTATGGCGATCTTGGCATTTTCACCTTCGATCCGGGCTATGGCGCCACCGCTTCCTGCGAAAGCACCATCACTTACATCGATGGCGATGCGGGCGTGTTGCTCTATCGCGGCTATCCCATTGAGCAATTGGCGGAAAAATCGAGCTTCCTGGAAATCTCCTATCTGCTGCTGAATGGCGATTTGCCCAATGCCGCGCAGTATGAGGAATTCCGCAAGGGCGTGACCTACCACACCATGCTGCATGAACAGCTGCGCCGCTTCTTTGACGGCTTCCGCCGCGATGCGCACCCAATGGCGGTGATGTGCGGTGTGGTTGGCGCGCTGGCGGCCTTCTATCACGACAATCTGGATATCAATGATGCGCGGCAGCGCGAAATCGCCGCCTTCAGGCTGATTGCGAAAGTGCCAACGATTGCCGCCTGGGCCTATAAATATTCCATCGGCCAGCCCTTCATGTATCCGCGCAATGACCTGACCTATGCGGAAAACTTCCTGTATATGCTGAACGCCGTGCCAGCCGAGCCCTGGGTGAATAACCCGATCCTGGCGCGCGCCATGGACCGCATCATGATCCTGCATGCGGATCACGAACAAAATGCTTCGACCAGCACGGTGCGTCTGGCCGGTTCAACCGGGGCCAATCCCTTTGCCTGCATCGCGGCCGGTATCGCTGCCCTCTGGGGTCCGGCGCATGGTGGCGCCAATGAAGCCGTGCTGAAAATGCTGGCCGAGATCGGGCACCCGAAAAATATCCCTGCCTTCATCAGCGAAGTGAAGGACAAGAACAGCCACACCAAGCTGATGGGCTTCGGCCACCGGGTCTATAAGAATTTCGACCCGCGCGCGAAGATCATGAAGGAAACCTGCCACGAGGTGCTGGCGGAACTCGGCATCAAGGATGAGCCGCTGTTGGATATGGCGATGGAGATGGAACGCATTGCGCTTTCCGATGATTACTTCGTCAGCCGCAAGCTCTATCCGAATGTGGATTTCTATTCGGGCATTATCCTGAAGGCGATGGGCATTCCGACCCATATGTTCACCGTGCTTTTCGCCGTGGCGCGCACGGTGGGCTGGGTGAGCCAGTGGAAGGAATTGGTCGAAGACCCAAGCCAGCGGATTGGTCGCCCACGCCAGGTCTATTCCGGCGCGGCGGAGCGCCCCTTTGTGCCGATGGCGCTCAGGCCCTGATCACGCATCCCCCCGGTTAGGGCCGGGGGCTTGGGACGTTTCCCGTATATGTTGATGCGAAGGAGGCGCCTTCGCCTCCGCTCGTGGTCAGAACTGCCTTGTGGCCTTTTCTAGCGCGTGTTGCGTTCACATGAGTTCATGCAACACGCTCTGCGGCTCTACTTTTTTCGGGCATCTTTACGCATTCAGATGATCCCATCGGACGGAATCTGCCTTGGCCGGAGACGGGGCGTTAACCCGCCGGGATCAGCTTCACCCGCCGACCATCCACCCCAAGCGCCAATTTGCCGGAACGCAGCGCCAGCGCTGCCTCCCCAAACACTTCCCGCCGCCAGCCATGCAGCGCTGCCACATCATCCTGCCCCGTGGCCAGCTTTTCCAGATCATCCCCGGAAGCGAGCAGCCGCGGCGCCACATCATGTTCCTCGGACTTCGCCGACAATAGCACCTTGAGCAAAGCCACCAGCGCGGGGGAGGGCGGTGGACCCGCCTTTTCCTTCTGCAATTGCGGCAATTCTTCTTCCCTGAGGGCGCGCGCCAGGCGAATGGCGGCGAGCAGCCCCTCACCGGATTTGCCCTTGGAGAAACTCTCAGAAATGCCGCGCGCGCGGGCGAGCTCCGCCGGGCTATCGGGCATGGTGGCCGCGATTTCGAGCAGCGTATCATCCTTCACCAGCCGCTGGCGCGGGATATTGATGCGCTGGGCTTCACGCTCCCGCCAGGCGGCGATAGCGCGCAAAACGCCCAGAAACCGCCGGTTTGACGTGCGCGGGCGAAGCTTTTCCCAGGCCGTGTCCGGGTCGGTCAAATAGGTCGCTGGATCGGCGAGTGCCGCCATTTCCTGCCCCACCCAGTCAATCCGGCCTTCCCGTTCGAGCCTAAGCGTGAGGGAGACGAAAATCTTCCGCAAATGCGTCACATCCGCCGCCGCATAGGCCAATTGGCTTTCGGATAAGGGCCGCGCCGACCAGTCACTGAAGCGATGCGCCTTGTCTATCTGCACGCCCGCCAGCGACCGGCAGAGCGAATCATAGGATGCCTGATCACCAAACCCCGCCACCATGGCGGCGATTTGCGTATCAAAAATCGGGTAGGGTACGGCGCCGAATTTCAGCAAAAAGATTTCCACATCCTGCCGGGCAGCGTGAAACACCTTCACGACATGGGGATTGGCCATCAATTCGCCGAGCGGGCCAAGATCAAGCCCGGGCGCCAAGGCATCAACCTCTGCCACCTCATGCTGGCCGGCCAATTGGACCAGGCAGAGCTCTGGCCAATAGGTGCGTTCCCGCATGAATTCCGTGTCCACCGTGACAAAGGGCTCATGCTTCAGCCGGTCACAAAGCGCGGCGAGGCTGCCGGTATCCGTGATCAGGGCGGGGCTTTGGTCGGCTGCCGGGGCGGCGTGGCGGCGGTTCATACCGGTTTCTTACAGGGGTGGCGCCGCCTGGGAAAGCGGTGGGGTTGACAGAAACCACGCCCTGGGGCGCTTTCCCCACCTTTCCCGCCCCTGAGGATGAATTTTCACCATGCATGCCTATCGTACCCATCATTGCGGCGCGCTCCGCGCCACCGATGCCGGCTCCATTGCGCGGCTTTCCGGCTGGGTGCACCGCAAGCGCGACCATGGCGGCTTGCTGTTCATTGATTTGCGTGACCATTACGGCATGACGCAATGCGTGGTGGCGCAGGGCTCGCCCGTGTTGAAGCTTTTGGAAGAACTCCGCCCCGAAAGCGTGATTACCGTCACTGGCGATGTTGTCCCGCGCGAAGCCGGCACGGTGAATGCCAAGCTGCCGACAGGTGAAATTGAACTCCGTGTGCGTGAAGTGGCAGTGCAATCGGCTGCCGAAGTGCTGCCCATTCAAGTTGCGGGTGATGCAGAATTCCCCGAGGAACTTCGGCTCCGCTATCGCTTCCTGGATCTGCGCCGTGATCGTCAGCATCGCAATTTGATGCTGCGGAGCCAGGTGATTTCTTCCATCAGGCGGCGGATGATTGATCAGGGTTTCACCGAATTCCAAACCCCGATCCTGACCGCTTCCAGCCCTGAAGGCGCGCGCGACTTCTTGGTCCCCGCACGCCTGCATCCGGGCAAGTTCTACGCGCTGCCGCAGGCGCCGCAGCAATTCAAGCAGCTATGCATGGTGGCGGGGTTTGATCGCTACTTCCAGATCGCGCCCTGCTTCCGGGATGAGGCGTCGCGCGCGGATCGGTCCCCCGGCGAATTCTACCAGCTTGATTTCGAAATGTCCTTTGTGACGCAGGAAGATGTCTTTGCCGCGATTGAACCCGTACTGGCTGGCGTGTTTGAGGAATTTTCTGATTGGACCGGCACGAAGCGCGCCGTGACGCCCGCACCTTTCCCGCGCATTCCCTATCAGCAGGCGATGCTCGAATATGGCTCGGACAAGCCGGATTTGCGCAATCCCTTGAAGATCACTGATGTAACCCAGCATTTTGAAGGAAGCGGTTTTGGACTGTTCGCCAAAATTGCCGCCGCAGGCGGTGTCGTGCGCGCAATCCCGGCGCCCGGCGCTGGCGACCGCCCACGAAGTTTCTTCGACAAGATGAATGAGTGGGCTAGGGAGCAGGGCTATGGTGGCCTGGGTTATGTTAGCTTTTCGTCTGGCCCATATTTGCAACGTGCTCGCGCAATGCGTGATGGCGCTCCGCTGCCGGTCAATGAGACTGGCATCGCGGATCTGGGTGGCCCCATCGCAAAGCACCTCACCCAGGATCGGCTGCTAGCCATTGCCGATGCTCTTGGGTTGCGGGACGGAGACGCTGTCTTCTTCGCCGCCGGGAAGAAGGATGAGGCACAAAAACTTGCTGGCCAGGCACGCACGCGCCTCGGCAATGAACTCGGCCTTCTCGAAGAAAACGCCTATCGCTTCTGCTGGGTCACGGATTTCCCGATGTATGAGCGGAATGAAGATACTGGCCAGATCGAATTCAGCCACAATCCTTTCTCTATGCCACAAGGTGGGCTGGAAGCGCTCAATTCCATGGACCCCTTGGACATCAAGGCCTTCCAATACGACATTGTCTGCAACGGGATTGAGCTTTCCTCAGGCGCCATCCGCAATCATCGCCCAGATATCATGATCCGGGCCTTTGAAATCGCAGGCTATCCGGCGGAGGAAGTGGAACATCGCTTCGGCGGCATGTTGAATGCCTTCCGCTATGGCGCGCCGCCGCATGGTGGCTCGGCGCCCGGCATTGACCGCATTGTGATGCTGATCGCCGATGAACCCGCGATCCGGGAAGTGATCCTGTTCCCGATGAACCAGCAGGCCGAGGATTTGATGATGGGCGCACCGGCCCGCGTGCCGCCGGAACGGCTCAAGGAATTGCACATCAAGCTCGACCTGCCGCCGATGAAGGGTGCCAAGCCGGGCTGATAAGGCACCGCTAAACCTTGTTACGAAAAATCGATTCCGTTGCGGCGGAATCGGCTGTATCACTTGGTAGCGGCCTCTGCCGCCCGGAGTATCCGATGCGGTTTTCTGCTCTTTTTGCCCTCGCGCTGATCCTGCCCACCACGCCTGGCTTCACCCAGGGGGCAAAGGACGCGCCCGCGGCCGCGCCGCTTGCGCCACTCACGGCAAGGGCACTCGCCTCCCATCGCGGCATTTACGAACTGACATTGGATCGCGCGCGGGAGAATGCCGGCATTGTCGAGGTTTCCGGCGCCATGCTCTACGAACTCATTGACGCCTGCGAAAGCTGGGCATCGCGCCAGCGCTTCACCATGACGCTGCGTAACCGCGAAGGCACGGAACTTGAAACCGGGTCCGATTACGCCACGCTGGAATCCATGGATGGTCGAAACCTGCGCTTCAGCCTGACGCAGGTAACCCAGGGTGCTGTCAGCAGCCGCGTCGCGGGTCAGGCGGAGCTTGGCGCCGATAGCAGCGGTGTGGCGCGCTATAGCGAACCGGAAGCGAAGGAATTGCCCATCCCGCCCGGCACGCTTTTGCCCAATACGCATACCATCGCTGCGCTGAATGCGGCGCGTGCCGGCCAGCGCCTGCTGGTGGCGCCGATCTTTGACGGTACCTCCGCCGATGGCGCGCAGCAGACGACCACATTCCTGTCGCCCTGGCAGGGGCCGCAGCCCATCGCTGAAGCGCCGAGCCTTTCCGCGCTTGGATCATCGCGCATGCGCATCGCCTTTTTTGAGCCCGGTGCAGATCAGGCCGGTGGGGCGAGCACGCCTTCCTATGAAGTGTCTCTCCGCTATTTCGAAAATGGCGTAGCGGATGACATGATCATGGATTTCGGCGATTTCACCGTGCGCGCCAAGCTGGTGCGTCTGGAAGACGCGCCGGGCGGCTGCTGACCAGACTCATACCCGCCGCAGGTTCCACAGAAAGGGGTTCGGCCCCTGCAAGACGCCCGTCAAATCGCGCCGGAAAGCGGTGCGTAACCGGAACAGCCCGGTCGGCGCGAAGGGCAGCGATTCCCAGGTAATTTCCTGCAAGCGGCGCATCGCAGCGTCTTGTGCCGCCTGATCATTGGCAGCGATCCAGGCTTCCACCTGCGCTTCCGCATCCGCATCTGTTGGCCAGCCAGGCCAGGCGGCCTGCCCATTCATGCGAATGGCGAAGCTGACGGCTGGGTTGGCGATGGTCGCCGCCGGGCCATTGGTATTGTGCAAATGCCAGCCGCCTTGCGCCGGCGCGTTGCGGTTATTGCGCCGCGCCAGAATGCTCGCCCAGTCTGATTCGATCGGCTGCATATTGACGCCGAGCTTCCTCATCAGCTCCACCGTCAGGCGGCCCTGCTGCGTCACTGCGGGGAAATCGCTTGGGTTGATGTGGATAATAGGCTCCCCGGCATAGCCGGCTTCGCGCAGCGCGGCGCGGGCGCGTTCCATCGCCGCTTCACCGCGTGCGGCGGGCGGGAATTCCACCACACCTGGTAGGCCGCAGGGGAACATGGCGTGGCATTCCTGCCAGTCACCTTGCAGCGCCACCGCCGACATGAAATCCGATTGCACTATCACATCACGAATGGCGCGGCGCACCCGCACATCATTGAAGGGCGGGTGCAGATGATTGAAGCGGAGAAAACCCAAAAACCCGTTCGGGTCATAAATCTGCGTCTGCGTATTGCGGTCCCGTTCCAGCACCGGCACCAGATCGGGCAAGGGGTATTCGATCCAGTCAATTTCACCAGTACGGAGTGCGGCTGCCGCCGTGCCGCCATCCGGGATCCAGATCATCTCAAGCCTGTCGAAATGCACGCGCTTGCCGCCGGAAGCGGCTTCGGCAGGTTCATCGCGCGGGACATAGGCGGCATTGCGCGCATAATGGCTGCGCGCACCTTGCACATATTCATTGGCAATGAAGCGCCACGGCCCGCTGCCGATCATATGTTCCAGGCCAAGCGACCGATCGCCGGGATTATTCGCAATGCGTTCCGGCATCATGAAACAGGGTGAGGCGCCTGGCTTGGCCAAGGCATCAAATAGCGCGGGGAAGCGCCGATGCAGGCGGAATTCGATAGTGCGATCATCAGTCGCGGAAAGCTCGGCCGTGGCGCGCATCAGGATTTGGCCGAAGCCATCACGGCTCGCCCAGCGCTTGATGCTCGCCACGCAATCTTGCGCGCGCACCGGTTCGCCATCATGCCAGCGCAGCCCGTCGCGCAGGCGGATTTTCACGCGCTTGCCGTCATCTTCCACGCTATGGCCTTCCGCCATTTGCGGGCGCGGTTGAAGCGCGCGATTGGCGCCATAGAGCGTATCAAACACGCAATAGGCATGCGTGGTGATGATCGTGCTGGGGCTGAAGATCGGGTCCAGATTGGCGAGTGCGGCCTGCGGCATGAAGCGCAGCGTGCGCGCGCGGCTGGGCTGGGCTAGGGCCGGGCCGGCCAGAGGCGCCGCGATTGCTGCGGCCAAGAGTGAACGACGATACATCCCCAATTCCTTCGCTTCCTGTCGGATAACGCGGGGAAGGGAGCTTTGGCCCAGCACGCGCAAGCGCCAGCTTTGGGGCGCAAAACGCGAGCAAACGGGCGATGCACCCTTCCCTACGCCGGTCCGAACCGGGTCAGGTTCCAGGGGTCGCGGGTGAAGCCCGCCTCTCAGCCCCAAAAGGGCTCCCCCAGGTGTCTCAGGTATTTAATTGCGCCCTCACGCAGGCTTGCGCAAGGGCGGCGGTGGCGCGGGGGGCGCGCAAGGGGGTAGAAGGGGCGAAACATTCGCCAAAGGGGGATCGCCCATGTCCAGCACCACCACCCTGCCGCCCGTCATTCGCCTGCATCCCGGTGATGGCGTGGTGATTGCGCGCATTCCACTCACGCCCGGTACGGAAGTGGCACCCGGCATTAGCGTCGGTGAAAGGCGCATCCCGCCTGGCCACAAGGTCGCGATCCGCCCGCATGCAAAGGGCGAGCCCATCAAGCGCTATGGCCAGATCATTGGCTTTGCGACGGATGCGATTGAACCTGGCGCCTGGGTGCATACGCATAATTGCGAAATGGGTGATTTCGCGCGCGATTACGCCTGGGGCCAGGATGCGAAGCCGACCGATTATGTGGATGTGCCGGCAAGCTTCATGGGCATTCGTCGTGCCGATGGCCGGGTCGCCACACGCAATTACATCGGCATCATCACATCGGTGAATTGTTCCGCCCATGTCGCGGAATTGATTGCACGTCAGTTTGAGAAAAACCCGATCACCGGCGATGATCCTTTGGCCGCCTGGGGCAATGTGGATGGTGTGGTGGCGCTGACGCATAAAACCGGCTGCGGCATGACCATGGATGAACCGCTGCGGCTGCTGCGGCGTACCTTGGCGGGCTTCGCGCGGCATGCGAATTTTTCCCATGTGATCGCGATTGGCTTGGGCTGTGAGGTCAATCAGCTTGGCCCCATGCTGGAAGAACAACGCCTGACCGGGCGGCTGCGCAGCATGGATATTCAGGATAGCGGCGCGCGCGCCACCGTGATGAAGGGCATTGATTTCGTGAAGGAGGTTTTGGCGGAATCCAATACCGCCAAGCGCGAAGCCGTCCCCGCATCCGAGCTTTGCGTCGCACTGCAATGCGGCGGTTCGGATGGCTATTCCGGCATCACCGCCAATCCAGCACTTGGTGCGGCTTCCGATTTGCTGGTGCGCCATGGCGGCACCGTCATCCTGTCCGAAAGTCCGGAAACCTATGGCGCGGAGCATTTGCTGACGCGCCGCGCGACCTCTCGCGAAGTCGGCCAAAAGCTTGTTGACGTGATGCATTGGTGGGAAGATTACACCGCCCGCCAAGGTGCGGAGATGAACGCCAACCCATCGCCTGGCAATAAGGCAGGTGGGCTCACGACCATCCTCGAAAAATCGCTTGGCGCCATGGCCAAGGCCGGCACCACCAATCTGGTGGAGGTCTATCGCTATGCGGAGCCCGTTACCGCCAAGGGTTTTGTTTTCATGGATACGCCTGGCTATGACCCGGTGGGGGCGACAGGTCAGGTGGCGGGTGGCGCCAATCTTGTGTGTTTCACCACGGGGCGCGGCAGCGTCTTTGGCATGAAGCCGGCGCCATCCATCAAGCTTGCCACCAATACCACCATGTATGATCGCCTATCGGAAGATATGGACATCAATTGCGGCACGGTGCTGACGGGTGGTGAAAGCGTGCAGGCATGCGGTGAGCGCATTTTCGACCTGATGCTGCGCACCGCTTCCGGCGAGCCCACCAAAAGTGAAGCACTTGGCTTCGGCGCGCAGGAATTCGCCCCCTGGATGCTGGGAGCAACCATGTGACCCGCGCTGAGACGAAGCGGGAGATTTTGCGCATCGCCCAATCCTTGGATCAGGCGGGCATGATGCCCTCCAAATCCGGCAATGTTTCCGCGCGCGATGGCAAGGCTTTCATCATCACGCCTGCTGGCCTGCCTTATGCGCGCACCACTGTGGCTGATCTGGTGACCACGGGCCTGGATGGCAGCCCGGTTGGTCGCGCGAAACATCGGCCTTCATCGGAATGGCGCTTGCATGCGGCGATTTACGCCGCGCGGCCTGAGGTGATGGCCGTGGTGCATACCCATTCGCCCCGCGCCACCGCGCTTTCCTGTGCACGAAAGGGCATCCCGCCCTTGCATTACATGGTGCTGCTGGCCGGTGGGCCAATTGCCTGCGCGGATCACGCGACGGCTGGCACGCAAATACTTGCGGATAACGCGCTCCGCGCACTTACCGGGCGGCGCGCGGTATTGCTTGCCAATCATGGTGTGGTGGCGGTGGGCGCGACGCTGGGTGCAGCGTATGCGCTGGCCTTGGAGGTTGAAAACCTCGCTGGCCAATATCTCGATCTATTGGCGGCGGGGTTGAAGCCGGTATTGTTGACGGATGTGCAATTGGCCGAAGCGGCCAAGCATTTCGCGGGGTATGGGCGGGGCTAACCGCCTTCGACTGGCCCGCGCGTGATGGCAGTAAGTTCGGCGTTGTAGCTGCGATAGACAGCCTCAATCCCCGTCACACCGGCTGCGGTCAGCCGCGCGGCATGCTTGGCGTGATAGACTTCCGCAGCTTCGCGCGTACGGAACAGATAAATCCCGCCGGAACGCCCGGCTTCCTTATCCTCGGTCCAGATTTTCCAGAGCAGATCAGGCTCGGCTGCAATGTCTTTTGCCAGCGCAAGCAAGGCGAGACGCTGATCCTCCCCACCCGGTTTCCGGGCGGGGAAGTCGAAGATCAACAGCGTTGCTGTTTCAGGCAGAGGCGACAAGTTTCTGCGTCTGCTCACCAAGCCCGGCAATGCCAAGCTTCATGGTCTGGCCGGCCTTCAGGAAGATCGGTGTAGGCTTCTTGCCAAGCCCAACGCCCGGCGGCGTGCCGGTGAAGATCACATCGCCCGGATTGAGCGTAATGCATTGGCTGACATAAGACACAATCTGCTTCACGCCGAAGATCATGGTCTTGGTGGAACCATTCTGTTCGCGCACGCCATCAACATCGCAATACATGGCCAGGTTCTGCGGATCTGGGATTTCATCCTTCGTCACCAGCCAGGGACCGAGCGGGCCGAAAGTATCAAACCCCTTGCCCTTATCCCAGGCGCCGCCGCGTTCCGCCTGCCATTCACGTTCAGACACGTCATTGCCAACGGCATAACCCGCGACATGATCCAATGCCTGATCTTCCGAGACATATTTGGCGCGTGTGCCGATGATGATGCAAAGCTCCACCTCATAATCGGTTTTCACCGAACCGCGCGGGATCACCACGTCATCATTCGGCCCTTGCAGCGCATTGAGCGATTTCAGGAACACAATGGGCTCCTTCGGGATCGGCGCGCCAGTTTCCGCCGCGTGATCGGCATAGTTCAGCCCGATGCAGATCAGGTTCTTCATGCCCGTGACTGGGGGGCCTAGGCGCGGATTGCCGGCAACCTTGGGCAGGCTATTCACATCCACCGCGGCAATCTTCGCGAGTGCAGCAGGCGACAGCACATCACCCGTGATATCCGGCACAATGCCTGAAAGATCACGAATGGCGCCGGCGGCATCCAGAATGCCCGGCTTTTCCTGGCCTGCGGGGCCGTAACGCAGCAGCTTCATCTAATAAGCCTCCCTCAATTGGAACGGCGGGCGCGTACATGCCCGAAAAATGCGAGGCCAATGCCACCAAAGGCCAGCGCCTGAATGCTGTTGAGCGGCAGCGTCACAGCGCCCGCGGCAAGCAGCAGCGCGATCAGCATGGCGATGGAGCCAAGCATCATATAGGCGGGCATCGCCATATCCTCATTCATGCCGGCAAGCACCACGGCACCCATGGCACCCATCATCGGCACGGCAAATTCACTGGCCATTTCATCCTCCTTCAGGAAAGCGGCATTGGCTTCCTACAATGTCCAGCCGCCGTCAATGACAATGGCCTGGCCGGTGACGAAAGCGGCCTCATCGGATGCCAGATAAAGCACCAAAGCGGCCATTTCCTCGGCCGTGGCCAGCCGGCCCATGGCCTGACGCGCGACAAAGGCAGCGCGGGCTGCCTCTACCGAACCGGCGGCGGCGGCATTGGCGGCGATTCGGTCGTGAAGCGATGGTGTATCCACCGTGCCGGGGCAGAGGCAATTGCAGCGAATGCCCTGGGCGACATATTCGGTCGCGATGGATTTCGTGAGGCCGACAACAGCCGCCTTGGTGGTACCATACAAAAAGCGATTGGGCGCACCCTTGATGGATGAACAGGCAGAGGACATGTTCACAATGCTGCCGCCGCTGCGTTCCAGCATGCCGGGGATGAAGGCCTGCGCCACCTTCCACATCGCCCGCACATTCAGCGCAAAGCCGAAATCCCAATCCTGATCGGTGCAGGTCAGGATGGTGTTCTGGTGCACAAAGCCGGCGCAATTGAACAGGATATCCACTGGCCCCGCGGATTTGGCAGCGGCGCCGATGGCGGCATCATCCAGCACATCCAACACCGCGGTGGAAATGCCGGCGGCGGTAAGGCTGGCGAGCAAAGCCGCATCCCGATCCGTTGCCACCACCCGTGCGCCTTCGGCGGCCATGGCGAGCGCGGTAGCGCGGCCAATGCCCTGGCCTGCTGCGGTGACGAAACAAAGCTTCCCCGCCAATCTGCCCGCCATGATGTGTTCCCTTCCCTTGGCGCGCGGCTATCGCGCGCTTCAATCCTGCGCCATGACTTTCACATAGCTGCCCGGCGCATCCTCAATGGCGTTTTTCGGCTGCCGCGCGGGTACTTGCGCGGGGTCCTGCCCGCTCACCCAGCGTTGCCAATCGGGCCACCAGGACCCCGCCAATTCCGTGGACCCCGCCAGCCAGGCTTCCGGGTCTGCCGGCAGTTCCGCATTTACCCAATGGCTGTACTTGCCCGCATCCGGCGGATTGACCACACCCGCAATATGGCCGGACGCCGCCAGCACAAAGCGGATATCACCCGCATAGGTTTGCGTCGCGCGATAGGTGGAAGCCCAAGGCGCGATGTGATCTTCCCGCGTTGAGAGAATATAGGTCGGCAGCTTGATCTTGCGCAGATCGAGCTTGACGCCGAGCAATTCAATCCCGCCCGGCTTGATCAGATCATTCTGCTGATACATGCGGCGCAGATAGAAGGAATGCATGCGCGCGGGCATGCGCGTTGAATCATCATTCCAATAGAGCAAATCAAACGGGAAGGGGTCCTGCCCCAGCAGGTAGTTGTTCACCACGAAGGACCAGATCAGATCATTGGCGCGCAGCATATTGAAGGTGGTCGCCATCTCACGGCCTTCAAGAAAGCCGCGCTTTTGCATCTTGGCTTCCAGTGCCTTCAATTGTTCTTCGTCAATGAAAACGCCCAATTCCCCCGCTTCGGCGAAATCCACCATGGTGGTGAAGAAGGTCGCGGATTTGATCCGCGTATCCTTCTTGACTGCCATATGCGCGAGTGTCGCCGATAGCAGCGTCCCCCCCAGGCAATAGCCAATCGCATTGACGGATTTCTCGCCGGTTGCCTTTTCAATCGCCTCCAAAGCGGCATAGGGGCCTTCCAGCATATAATCCTCGAACCCCTTCTCGGCGAGGCGTTCATTCGGATTGACCCAGGAAACCACAAACACCGTATGCCCCTGATCCACTGCCCAGCGGATGAAGGAGTTTTTGGGGCGCAGATCGAGGATGTAATATTTATTGATCCAGGGCGGCAGGATCAGCAGCGGCCGCTTAAGGACCTTCGCCGTTGTTGGCGTATACTGGATCAGTTGCATCAAATCATTCTGATAGACAATCTTCCCCGGCGTGACGGCGATATTCTCACCAACCTTGAACTTGCTTTCATCCGTCATGCGGATACGGAGATTGCCTTGCCCGCGTTCCAGATCGGTCAGCAGGTTTGACAGGCCCTTCAGCAGATTCTCGCCACCGGTTTCCGCCGTGCGGCGCAGCACTTCCGGATTGGTCAGGGCAAAATTCGTGGGGCTCATCGCATCCACGAATTGGCGCGTATAAAAATCCACCTTCTGGGCAGTTTTCTCATCCATGCCTTCCGCATCATGCACCAGGCCCTGCATGTAGCGGGCAGAAAGCAGGTAGCTCTGCCGGATGAAGTCAAAAACTTCATTGTCGCGCCAGGCTTCATCCTTGAAGCGCTTATCCTTCTGGTCTTCGGCAATCACGGCGGGCGCGGGTTCACCCATCATGCGGCGCGCGGTATTGCTCCAAAGCGTCAAGTAATCCTGCCAAAAGCCAATCTGCGCCTGCATCAGCTTGGCCGGATTGGTCATGAGCCGCGTGGTCATATCCAGGAAGGCATTGCCGATATGCATCGGGTCGGCCTCTCCGGGTTGATCTGCCTGGCGCTTCAGGAAATCGGCCACAATGCGCTGGCTGCGTTCCGCCACATCGGACATGGTGCGGCTGACCAGCGCCGGGTCTGGCAGGCGGAAAGAGGTGTTGTCGCCTTCGGCCATGGCACACTTCCTAGCAAGTTTCTTCCAGACGCTTCGCGCCGCGCCCGTTTCAGGCTAACCCCTTTTCGCAGGCAGGGGCGCATGAGCGAGCATCGCGAGACAACTGGAACCAAATTGCAACCTAGGTGGCGAAGCAGGGCCAATCAAGCACGGTATTGCGTGCTGCTGGCCTTGCTGCTGCCCGGCTGCCAGACGGAACCCGGCCAGGCGGTGGCGAAATTCTGGGATCGCGCCTGGGGACCAGAGAATGAAGGCCGCCCCGCGCCCCCCAGTGCCAATGCGCCCTTCCCCAATCTGGGCACTGTGCCGCCCCGCCCGGAGATCCCGGATATGGCAGCGCGAGAGGCCCTGGCCAATCGACTGGTGCAGCAGCGGGAAGCCAGCCGAGAGCCGCTCGGCGCCCTGCCCGGTGCCGTGCCGCGCTTGGGGCCTCCGCCCCCCGCCTTGGCGCCGGCCTTGGCCGCCATCGCTATTCCTGCGCCGAGCATTGTCGCCCCTGCTATGCCCGCCGCCCCGGCTGGCCCCGCAGCAACACCCGACCAGCTTGCCCCCGCACCCGCGGCCTTGCCCGAACCCTCTGGCATTCCTGCGCCGCCGATGATCGCCCCAGCCGGCATCCCGGCCGCCCCGATGCTGACACCCTCCGCCCCGCCGCCGCCGCCCGTTTTGCGTGATGCGCCTCGCCGGCCGTGACGCGCTGGTCTATAAGCGCAGCCCGAAAACATTGAGACTGAGACCATGACCGAGGATTTCCACCGTATCCGGCGCCTGCCGCCCTATGTCTTTGCCGAGGTGAATGCCGCCAAGGCCAAGGCGCGCGCGTCGGCTGAGGATATTGTTGACCTTGGCATGGGCAATCCGGATACGCCGACACCGCCGCATATTGTCGCGAAGCTGATCGAAGCGGTGCAGGACCCGCGCACGCATCGCTATTCCATGTCGAAGGGCATTCCGGGGCTGAGGAAGGCGCTGGCCGCCTATTACGACCGGCGCTTTGGCGTGAAGCTGGATCCGGAAACGGAAGTGGTGGCGACCCTTGGTTCGAAGGAGGGTCTCGCGAATTTGGCACAGGCCATCTCAAGCCCTGGCGATACCATCCTGGTACCAAATCCTTCCTACCCCATCCAACAATTCGGCTTCATCATCGCCGGCGCTTCGGTGCGCAGCATTCCCTATACGCCCGATGACAGCATGCTGGCCGCGATTGACCGCGCCGTTCGCCATTCCGTGCCGAAGCCGAATGCGGTGATTGTCAATTTCCCCTCCAACCCAACCGCGCTGACCGCGCCGATTGAATTCTACCGCGAATTGGTCGCACTCTGCCGTCGGCATGAATTGTTCATCCTATCCGATCTTGCTTATGCCGAGCTGTATTTCGGCGACACGCCACCGCCTTCCGTTTTGGAAGTGGAAGGGGCGAAGGACATCACGGTGGAATTCACCTCCATGTCGAAAACCTACAATATGCCAGGCTGGCGCATGGGTTTCGCGGCCGGCAATCCACGCCTGATCGCGGCTTTGGCGAGGGTGAAATCCTATCTGGATTACGGTGCCTTCACGCCGATTCAGGTGGCGGCGACGGCGGCCTTGAATGGCCCGCAGGATTGCATTGAGGAAATGCGCGTTTTGTACAAGGAACGCCGCGAAGTGCTGGTGAAGGGCCTGCATGCCGCTGGCTGGGATGTGCCTGCGCCCGAAGCCTCCATGTTCCTTTGGGCGCCAATCCCTGAGCGTTTCCGGCATTTGGGCTCGGTCGGGTTTTCCAAGCTGCTGCTGGAAAAGGCGAAGGTCGCGGTGGCACCTGGCCTTGGCTTTGGTGAGCATGGTGATGAACATGTCCGCATTGCGCTGGTGGAAAATAACCACCGCATCCGCCAGGCGCTGCGTGGCATCAAAACCTTCCTCGGTGGCGACAATGCCGCGCCACAGGATGCTGCTTCTGATATGGTGAATGCATGACCCGTCCCCTTGCAATTGCCGTTGCCGGCCTTGGAACGGTTGGCGCCGGCGTGGTGAAGTTGCTGCGCGCCAATGCCGATATCATTGCGGCGCGCGCAGGTAGGCCCATTGCCATCACCGCCGTTTCCGCGCGCGAACGCAACCGGGATCGCGGCATCAGCCTTTCGGGGTTGCGCTGGTATGAAGACCCCGTCGCACTTGCTGCCGATCCGCAAGTGGATGTGGTGGTGGAATGCATCGGCGGTTCGGAAGGCCCGGCGCGTGCCCTGGTGCAGGCAGCAATTGCTGCGGGCAAGCATGTGGTGACAGCGAATAAGGCTTTGCTTGCTGTGCATGGCGCTGCCTTGGCGCAAGCGTCCGAAGCACGCGGCGTGGCGCTGGCTTTCGAAGCGGCAGTGGCCGGCGGCATTCCCGCCATCAAGGCGTTGCGCGAAGGCCTGGCGGCCAATCGCATCCAGCGCGTGGCCGGTATTCTGAACGGCACCTGCAATTACATCCTGACCGTGATGCGCGAACAAAAGCGCGAATTCGCCGAAGTGCTGGCCGAGGCGCAGAAGCTTGGCTATGCCGAAGCCGATCCATCCTTCGATATTGATGGCATTGATGCCGCGCATAAATTGGCGATCCTGGCCGCTTTGGCGTTTGGCAGGCCGGTGGATTTCGGCGCGGTGCATGTGGAAGGCATTCGCGAAGTCTCCGCACTTGATATCGCGCTTGCCGAAGAACTTGGTTATCGCATCAAGCTGCTTGGCATTGCGCGGCGCGAAGAAGGGGGCATTTCAACCCGCGTGCATCCTTGCATGGTGCCGATCTCTGCCCCCATTGCGCGGGTGGATGGCGTCTTCAATGCCGTGGTGGCCGAAGGTGATTTCGTTGGCCGCGTGATGATGGAAGGCCGCGGCGCTGGGGAAGGGCCAACCGCCTCAGCCGTGGTTGCTGATGTGATTGACATTGCACGCGGGCGCTTCACGCCCGTATGGGGCGCGGAAGCAGCCGCGCTGAAGCCCGAGCCTTCCTTCCCGATGGATCGCCATACGGGGGCTTATTACCTCCGCCTGATGGTGGTGGACCGCCCCGGCGTGATTGCCGATGTCACGGGCGTTTTGCGCGACCATGCGATCAGCCTGGAATCCATGCTGCAACGTGGCCGCGCGCCGGGTGAGGCCGTGCCCGTGGTGCTGACCACGCATGAAACGAGCGAGGCTTCCGTGCGTGCGGCACTGAAGCGCATCGCAGAATTGAATACCGTGATGGAAAAGCCAGCCCTGATCAGGATTGAGGCGCTATAGGCACCCCGCCGCCCGTGCCCTGGCGCGCACCAGCGCCAGTACGGTGCGCGAAATCGGCGCGGCCTCACCAACCCAATCGGCCAGTTCCACCACGGCGCCGAGCAACGCCTCGATCTCCATCGGCCGACCGCGTTCCAGATCCTGCAGCATGGAGGTCTTGTGCGCGCCAACCTCCGCCGCGCCGGCGATGCGCTTATCCACATCAATCGCGAAACGCACGCCAAGCGCTTCCGCCACGCGCTGGCCTTCCAGCATCATGGCGCGCGCCACACCGCGCTGGCCTTCATCGCTCGTCAGCACATCAAGTGTCGCGGTGGTGAGGGCCGAGATCGGGTTGAAGGCCATATTGCCCCACAGCTTTACCCAAAGCTCATCACGAATCTTCGGGCGTACCGGCGCCTTGAAGCCGGCGGCGATCAGCGCCTCCGACAGCGCCTGCGCGCGCGGGCTGCGGCTGCCATCAGGCTCACCCAGGCTGAAACGATCACCATAGCTGTGGTCAATCACGCCAGGCGCCGTCACCTCGGCCGCCGGATAGACAATGCAGCCAATGGCGCGGGAGGGCGGCAGCAGCGCGGAAACCTGACCATCCGGGTCCACGCTTTGCACAATGCGCCCTTCATAAGCGCCGCCAAGGCCGTGGAAATACCACCAGGGAATGCCATTCACCGCACTGACAATCACCGTATCGGGGCCAAGCAGGGGCTGCATTTGTTTCGCCGCTGAGGGCAGGGAATGCGCCTTCAGCGTCACCAGCACATAATCCTGCGGGCCGGCTTCCTCAGCACTTTCCACGCAGCGTGGATGGACGATTTGCTCTGTGCCTTCGCTGATCAGCTTCACGCCGTGTTCACGCATGGCAGCCAGATGTGGGCCGCGCGCGATGAAGGTGACATCCACATCACCCTTGGCGGCCAGCTTGACGCCCATCAGCCCACCAATGGCGCCGGCACCGAAGATGCAGATTTTCATGCGCGTCACCCCGAAAGCCCAAGCTTTTCCGCAAGCCCAATGCGCATCAGCTTACCGGTGGCACCCTTCGGGATTTCCGGCAGAAACACAACCTTTCGCGGCACCTTGAAATCCGTGAGCTGCTGCGCGGCGAAATCACGCAATTCGCGTTCCGTGCAGGCCGCCCCTTCGCGCAGCACCACGGCGGCGGCCACTTCTTCACCCAGCTTCGCATGCGGCATGGCGAAGGTCAGCGCCTGCGCGACCGCAGGGTGGGCGGAAAGCACGCCATCCACTTCCAAGGGACTCACTTTCTCCCCACCGCGATTGATCAATTCCTTCAGGCGGCCTGTCAGTGTCAGATAGCCTTCCGCATCAAAGGCGCCCTGATCGCCGGTGCGGAACCAGCCATTGGTGAAGGCTTTAGCGTTGGCATCGGGGTTGGCTTCATAGCCCGCGGTCACATTGGGGCCGCGGATCACGACCTCACCAATCTCGCCCTGGGGCAGGATGGTGCCGTCATCATCCATGATCGCGACTTCCGGCCCTGCGGCACGTCCGACAGAGCCAGGCTTGCGCGGTCCTGCCAGCGGGTTGGATGCCATCTGATGCGATGCCTCGGTCATGCCGTAGCTTTCCACCAGCGGGCAGCCAAACACCGCTTCCAATTGCTCCATCACCGGCCCGGGCAAAGATGCCGAGGATGAACGGATGAAGCGGAGCTTCGCGCGTGCAATAATCTCCGCATTGCGGTCAGCACGCGTCAGGATGGTTTGGTGCATGGTGGGCACCGCCGTGTACCAGCTTGGCCGTTCCTCATCCAACAGGCGGAAGAAACGCAAGGCATCAAAGCCCGGCGTGCAAATCACCGCGCCCCCGGCGCCGAGCGAAGAAAGCACCGCCGCGATCAGCCCGTGAATGTGAAACAGCGGCATGATGTTCAAACAGGCATCGGCCGGCGAAAGCGCCAGTGTCGCGCCGATATGCCGGGCCGAGGCGCAGATATTCGCTTGTGAGAGGGGCACAATCTTGGGCCGCGCCGTGGTGCCCGATGTATGCAGCACCAGCGCGATATCGCCGGCCTCTGCCGCGCCGGGCTGCGCTGCCTTGGCGGGTGAGCCGCCTTCGAGCGTGAAGCTGCCCGCGTTTTCGCCCGGCACCAATTCCAGCACCGCCACGCCAAGCTTTGCCGCCACATCGCGCGCTTCGGTAGCAACACCCTTTTGCACCACCAGCGCCTTGGCCTTCAGATCGGTCAGATAGAAGTTGAATTCATCCGCGCGATAGGCAGGGTTGAGCGGCGCGGTGGTGGCGCCGGCGCCAATCGCGATAAAGGCCGCCGCCATTTCCGGGCCATTGGGCAGCACGATCGCAACACGGTCATTGCGGCCAATGCCAATGCCATTCAGCCGCGCAATGGTGGCGGCGGCGAGGTCACGCAGCCCCGCATAGGAAAGCGCCGGGCGGCCAGGCGCGCGGATGGCCGGCGCGGCAGGCGCGCCGCTGGTCAGAAGGGCAGTCAGGGTTGCGTTCACGCGTCTCTCCTCGGCGTTTCCCGAGGCGATATTATGAACGAAAACGCGGCCCCGTCAGCCCCCAGCGAGTGAGGCCCTGTGGCGCCCCGCAAGCTGCACGTAATTCTTCGCTGTGCGGTCAAACCCGGCGCGCTGTTCCTCGGTGAGTACCCGCACAAGCTTGGCGGGATTGCCCATCCAAAGCTCCATGGCGCCGATGCGCTTGCCGGGTGGCAGCACGGAACCGGCGGCGATTACGCCGCCTTCTTCAATCACCGCGCCATCCAGCACAGTGGCACCCATGCCAACAAAGGCGCGGTCCATCAGCGTGCAGGCATGTACAATGGCGGCGTGGCCCACGGTGACGTCATCACCGATGATGGTGGGCTCCTTCCCCGCATTCACATGCACAATGGTGCCGTCCTGGATATTCACGCGCTTGCCGATGGTGATGAAGTTGGAATCGCCGCGCAGCACGCAATGATACCAGATGTTGGATTGCTCCCCGATCGTGACATTGCCGATCACGGCGGCGGTGGGCGCGATGAAGACGCTTTCGTGTAGTTTCGGCCAAATGCCTTCAAACACATAAAGCGGGCCGCGATTGGTCGCTTGTTGCATATCCATGATCCCGCCCCTTACGCCGCCTTCGGCAGATCGGCCGAAACCGGCACGCCCAGCATCAGGCCAAGGTTTTGCACCGCCGCACCGGAAGCGCCCTTGCCAAGGTTATCGTAGCGCGCCACCAGCACGGCCTGACCGCGTTTTTCATTGCCATAGATGCGGATTTCAAGGCCATTGGTGCCATTCAGCGCCTGTGGTTCCAGCTTGCCGCCAGCTTCCGCAGTGACCACACGCACCACATCACTGCCGGCATAGCGCTTGATCAGCAGCGCCTCCAGATCGGCAGGCTTCACATTGCCCTTCAGCAGATCAAGATGCAGCGGAATGGAATCGATCATGCCCTGCGCATAATCCGCGACTGACGGCACGAAGATCGGCCGGCGTGTGAGACCTGTATATTTCTGCATCTCGGCAACATGCTTGTGTTCCAGGGCAAGGCCGTAAAGTTCAAAATCTGGCGCCTTGCGCGCTTCATAATCCGCAATCATGGATTTGCCGCCGCCGGAATAGCCGGACACCGCATTCACCGTGATGGGGAAATCAGCCGCCATGATGCCGGCATCAATCAGCGGGCGCAGCATTAGAATGGCGCCCGTTGGGTAGCAGCCGGGGTTCGACACGCACTTTGCCGCCGCAATCGCGCCCGGCTGATCAGGTGTCAGCTCCGCCAGGCCATAAACCCAATCGGGGTCCACCCGATGCGCGGTTGAAGCATCCAGCAATTTCGGCGCCTGCGCACCCAGCGAAGCCGCAAGCGCGGCGCTTTCCTTCGCCGCATCATCCGGCAGGCACAGGATCACGAGGTCAACACTGTCCATCATCTCACGGCGCGCATTGGCATCCTTGCGGTGCTCAGCGGCGATGGAGCGCAATTCAACATGCGGATTGGCGGCAATACGGTCGCGGATTTGCAGGCCCGTGGTGCCGGCTTCGCCATCAATGAAAATCTTCGCAGTCTTGGCCATGGTATATCTCCCGTGGAGGCCGCATTGCGGCGCGAATAGGTCTGAAATGCAAGAGGGGCGGACCCTTGCGGACCCGCCCCCTGATGAAAATCCCAGTATGGGACCGGCGCGCGACGCCGGTCCGCTGGCGTCAGCGCTTGGAGAACTGGAAGGAACGTCGTGCCTTCGGGCGCCCGTACTTCTTGCGTTCCACCACGCGCGGGTCGCGCGTCAGGAAGCCCGCCTTTTTCAGGATGGAACGCAGATCCGGTTCGTAATTGCAGAGCGCGCGGCTGATGCCATGGCGCACCGCACCGGCCTGGCCGGACAAGCCGCCGCCAACGACCGAGCAGATGACATCGAATTGCTGATAGCGATCCGCCACCAGGAAGGGCTGGGTGATCAGCATGCGCAGCACCGGGCGCGCGAAATACTTCGCTGCCGGATTGTCATTGATGGTGATCTGGCCCTTGCCCGGCTTGATCCAGACGCGGGCAACCGCGTCCTTCCGCCGGCCAGTGGCATAGGAACGGCCCTGCGCATCGCGCTTCGGTTCCCGCTTGATCGCCGCTTCCGCCGCTGCGGCGGGGGTGCCGGCCACAATTTCCTTGAGGTCCGCGAGGGTCTTGGTTTCGCCGCTCATAGCCTCAGCCCGCCTTCTTCACTGCGAGGGAATTCTTACGGTTCAGCGCCGCCACATCCAGGGTCGCGGGCTGCTGGCCGGCATGCGGGTGCTCGGCCCCGGCATAGACATGCAAGTTGCGCATCTGCGCGCGGCCGAGGGGGCCACGGGTGATCATGCGCTCAACCGCCTTTTCAATGACGCGCTCCGGAAAGCGGCCTTCCATGCGTTCACGGATGGTGCGGCCCTTGATGCCGCCCGGATAGCCGGTGTGCCAGTAGAACACGCTCTGTTCCGCCTTGGCGCCGGTGACACGCACCTTCTTCGCATTGATGATGACAACATGGTCACCGCAATCCACATGGGGGGTGAATTGCGGCTTGTGCTTGCCGCGAAGGCGATTGGCGACCAGGGAGGCGAGGCGGCCGAGCACGAGCCCATCCGCATCAATCAACACCCAGTTCTTCTTCACCTCCGCCGGCTTCAGCGAGCGGGTTTGCGTGGAAATCATGGTGGTTCCGAATAAACCTATGGAAAGGAAGCGGGCTTATCCGGGTAGGGGCGCCAAAAGTCAAGCGCAAAGCGCGATTTTTCCTTGTGGTAACCGGATACCGCAATATCGCTTGGCCCTACCCTTGCGCGCCCCAGGGTGCTTAATCTGGCCCTCACCGGCAACCCTTTCGGAAGAACCGCCCGCATGAGCGACAAACCCCATGGCCTTGGCCGCAATACCTCCAATTACGGGGATCGCGATTTCGCGCTTTATCTCCGGCGGTCCTTCGCCAAATCCATGGGCTATTCGCAGCGCATGCTGGACAAGCCCGTGGTCGGCATCGCCGATACCGCGAGCGACTATAACAACTGCCACCGCACCGTGCCGGAACTGATTGAAGCCGTGCGCCGTGGCGTGCTTTCCGAAGGCGCGCTGCCGCTGGGCTTCCCAACGGTCAGCCTATGTGAGCCATCGCTCAGCCCCTGTTCCATGCATTATCGCAACCTGATGGCGCTGGATACGGAAGCGATGCTTTCCGCCCAGCCCATGGATGCGGCGGTGCTGGTGGGTGGCTGCGACAAGACCGTGCCGGCGCAACTCATGGCGGCGATTTCGGCCGATATTCCGGCGGTGATGCTCGTCACCGGGCCGATGCTGGCGCAGGCTTTTGAAGGTGAGCGGCTTTCCGCCTGCACCGATTGCCGGCGCTATTGGGCGCGTTATCGCGCGGGCGAAGTGACTGCGGAGCGGATCGGCGAATTGGAAGGCAAGCTCGCCACCACCGCCGGCACCTGCGGTGTGATGGGCACGGCTTCCACCATGGCCTGCATCGCGGCGACCCTTGGCTTCATGCCTTTGGCCGGCGCCAGCGCCCCCGCCGTGCATGCGGACCGTTTGCGCATTGCCGAAGAAGCCGGCGCGCAGGCCGTGCGGCTGATCAAGAACCCAATCCGCCCAAGCCAGATGATGACGCAGGCCAATCTGGACAATGCGACGCGCGTGCTGCTGGCACTTGGCGGTTCCACCAATGCGGTGGTGCATCTGGCTGCCATTGCCGGGCGCGCGGGGCTTTCGCTTGATTTGAAGCGCCTTGATGCACTGTCCGAGGAAACGCCGGTGCTGGTGGACCTCAAGCCGACCGGCGAAGGCTATATGGAAGATTTCCACGCCGCCGGCGGCATGCGCGCGCTGCTGTGGGAATTGCGCGATTTGCTGGATTTGACAACGATTGATCTGGATGGCGTGAGCCTGGCTGCCCGTATCGGCGATGGCAGCCATTTCGTGGATCGGCGCATCATTCGCGCTTTTGCCGAACCAGTCTCCCCGGTTGGTGGCTTGGTTGCTTTGTTCGGTTCTCTGGCACCGGAGGGTGCGATTTTGAAGCGCAGCGCCGCCACACCCGCGCTATTCGAGACCGAAGCCCGCTGCATGGTGTTCGATGGGCTCGAGGATTTGGCGAACCGCATTGACGACCCCGCCTTGGATGTGACCCCGCAGGATATTTTGGTGCTGAAGCATGTGGGGCCGCGTTCGCCTTCCGGCATGCCGGAAGCGGGCTATTTGCCGATCCCGAAAAAGCTCGCCCGCGCGGGTGTGAAGGACATGGTGCGCATGAGCGATTGCCGCATGTCCGGCACCGCCTTCGGCACGATTGTGCTGCATATTGCGCCGGAAGCGGCGGTGGGTGGGCCTTTGGCCTTGGTTCAAACCGGTGATCGCATCCGGCTTTCGGTGAAGGATCGCAAGCTTGATCTGCTGGTGGCGGAAGATGAAATGGCCCGACGCCGCGCCGCCTGGCAGCCCGCCCCGGCGCCCAAGCGCGGCTGGGACAAGCTGGTTTATGACCAGGTGACGCAGGCGCCTCTCGGCGCTGATCTCGCCTTCCTGCGCGCGGCACCTTGATTGCGCGCGGCATTTCAGCATCACGTAAGACGACAAGCATTCAGGGAGACCCCCATGCCCATCATCAACCGCATTGCCGAATTCCACCCGGAAATGACTGCGTGGCGGCGGGATTTTCATGAACACCCCGAATTGGGGCTGGAGGAGGTGCGCACTTCCGGCATCATCGCCGAAAAGCTGCGCGCATTTGGCTGTGATGAGGTGATCACCGGCATTGCCAAGACTGGCGTTGTCGGTGTGATCCGTGGCCGCCTGGATAATGGCCGCGCGATTGGGCTGCGCGCTGATATTGATGCGCTGCCGATCCTGGAAGAAACCGGCCTGCCTTATGCGTCCAAGATTCCGGGCAAGATGCATGCCTGCGGTCATGATGGGCATACCACCATGCTGCTGGGGGCGGCGAAATACCTGGCTGAGACCCGCAATTTCGATGGTACGGTCTATGTGATTTTCCAGCCGGCAGAAGAAAATCTGGCCGGCGGCGAATTGATGGTGAAGGAAGGGCTATTCACGCGCTTTCCGATGGAACGCGTTTTCGGCATGCACAACTGGCCGGGTGCGCCGGAAGGTACCTTCTTATGGCGCGAAGGCCCGGTGATGGCGGCAGTCGCCAATCTTGAAGTGAATATCACTGGAAAAGGCGCGCATGGCGCCATGCCGCATAATGGCACGGACCCGATTGTGGTCGCTGCCGCCATTGTGCAGGCGCTGCAATCCATCGTCGCGCGCAATGTGGAGCCGGTGGAAGCGGGCGTGATCACGATTGGGCACATCACCGGCGGGCATACCTTCAACGTGATCCCCGAGACCGTGCGCATGCTCGGCACTGCGCGCTGGTTCGCGCCAGAAATTGGTGATCTGCTCGAACGCCGCTTCAAGGAAACCGTGACAGGCATTGCCGCGGCCATGGGGGCGACTGCCACCGCCGAATTCGCCCGCGCCTATCCCGCGACGATCAATGAGGTTGAAAGCGTGCATCTGGCCGCCAAGGCCGCGCGCGCGGTGCAGGGGGAAGCGCGTGTATTACCCATGGCGAAACCCACCATGGGCGGTGAGGATTTCGCCTTCATGCTGAATGCCAAGCCAGGCGCCTATCTGATGCTGGGCGGTGGGCGCGGCCCGAATGAGGCGCAGGTGCATCACCCGCTATACGACTTCAACGACAATATCCTGCCTGTCGGTGCATCCTATTGGGCGACACTCGCTGAACAATTGCTGCCGCGCGGGTAGGAACCACAGCGAGGGAGGGAACGCTAATGCCTCTGCTTGCGAAATGGGCCAGTGAAACGCCGGAAAAACTCGGGGCCATCTTTCCGGATACCGGCGAGAGTCTGAGCTTCCGCGCGCTGGATGCCGCTGCCAATCAGGTGGCGCATGGGTTGATCGCGCTTGGGCTGACGCCGGGGCAGGGCATCGCCTTGTTGCTGGAAAACACGCCTGAATTCCTGATGCTGAGCTATGGTGCGAAGCGCGCCGGGCTGATGGTGACACCGCTTTCCATCCATTTGCGCGCGCCGGAAGTTCAGCACGTGTTGCGGGATTCAGGTGCCGCTTTACTGGTGGCTGGTGCCGCGTTGCATGACCTTGCATCGGCGCTTGATCTGCAAGCCCTGCCGCATCGCTTCAGCGCGGGCGGAGCGCTTGCGGGTTTTCAGCCGCTGCAATCGCTCATGGCCGGGCAGCCCGCGACATGGCCCGCCGATGAAAGACCAATCGGGCGGGAGTTTCTGTATTCATCCGGCACCACGGGTTTGCCAAAGGGTATTCGCCGACCGCTGATTGCCTTTGCGGATCGCCACAAGCCGGAATTCGACATGAGCTGGAAGGCGTTTTACGGCTTTGCCGAGGATACCATCTATCTTTCGCCGGCGCCGCTTTATCACGCAGCCCCCAATCGCTACGTTCAGCGCACGATTGATGGTGGAGGCACGGCCGTGATCACGCGGAAATTTGATGCCGAGGCCTGTTTGGCGCTGATTGAAAAATATCGCATCACCCATAGCCAATGGGTGCCCACCATGTTTGTGCGGCTGCTTGCCTTGCCTGATGCAGTGCGAAAAAACTACGATCTTTCCAGCCATCGTTCTGCCATGCATGCGGCGGCGCCATGCCCCATCCCAGTGAAGCGCGCCATGCTGGAATGGTGGGGCCCGATCATTCGCGAATACTATGCCGGCAGCGAAGGCATAGGCGTTTGTTTCATTGATAGCGAAACCTGGCTGCGTAAGCCCGGCAGCGTTGGTCGCCCCGCCTATGGCGCCGTGCATATTCTGGATGAGGATGGGCGTGACCTGCCGCCTGGCGAGATCGGGCGCATCTGGTTCGAAGGTGGCGCACGTTTCGCCTATCATAATGATCCTGAAAAAACCGCTGCCGCTTATAATGATCGCGGCTGGGCGACGCTGCATGATCTGGGCTGGTTGGATGAGGATGGCTTCCTGTTCCTGTCTGATCGCCGGGCTGATCTGATCCTCTCGGGCGGCGTCAATATCTATCCCGCGGAGATCGAGGCAGTGCTGACGCAACACCCTGCCGTTGCGGAAGCCGCTGTGATTGGCATGCGCGATGCCGAACTTGGGGAACGCCCGCGCGCGCTGGTGGTGGCGCGCAAGGCGCCTGGTGATGCTGCACTGGCGGAAGCCCTTATTGCCCATTGTCGTGGCCAGCTTGGTGGCCTCAAGATTCCCGTCGCGGTGGATTTTGTGGTGGAATTGCCGCGCAGTGAAGCCGGCAAGCTGCTGCGGCGTGTGCTGAAGGAACGCTTTTTCTGAAGGTGTTGAACAAGCTTAGTTTGTTGATGTGACTCCCAATAAAGCTGTGATTTCTGCTGCGGAAAATCCAAACTCGGTCAGAATTTCAGCGCCATGTTCGCCGCGCAACGGCGCTGCGGCACCAATGGCCGATGGCGTGCGCGAAAGCCGTGGCGCCGGCGCTGGCTGCACCGCGCCATGCGCTTCCACAAAGGTCTCGCGCGCGGCGATATGCGGATGCGCGCGCACCTCCGCCATGGACAGGATGGGCGAAACGCAGCCATCGCTATCGGCAAAGATCGCGGCCCAGGCATCGCGCGTGCGGGTCAGAAACGCCGCTGTGAGCTTGGCCTTATGCGCAGGCCAAAAAGCAGGGTCCATGCGGTTTGCGAAATCCGCAGCATCAAGGCCCATGCGTTGGAGCATTTCGGCAAAGAAGGCGGGTTCAATCGGCCCGACCGCAACATAACCCCCGCAGGCGCAGGTATAGCTGCCGTAAAAACTGGCGGCGCCATCAAGGAAATTCGTGCCCCGTTCCGCGGCCCAGCGTCCGCGCGCTAGCATGCCGTAAAGCGGTGCCATCAGCAGCGCCGCGCCATCCACCATGGCCGCATCCACCACCTGACCGCGACCAGAACCCCCACGTTCAAGAAGTGCGGCAAGAATGCCAAGTGCCAGCAGCATGCCGCCGCCGCCATAATCACCCACCAGATTGAGCGGTGGCGATGGCGGACGATCCGCTTCCCCCATGGCATGCAGCGCACCGGTGAGCGCGATATAATTGATGTCATGGCCGGCAAGTTTCGCAAGCGGGCCGTCCTGCCCCCAGCCGGTCATGCGGCCATAGATCAGGCGCGGATTGGTTTCCAGCAAAACCTCAGGCCCTAGGCCAAGCCTTTCCATCACGCCGGGACGAAAGCCTTCAATCAGCACATCCGCTTGCTGCGCGAGGCGCTTCATCGCAGCAAGGGACGCAGGCTTCTTCAGATCAAGCGCGAGTGATCTTCGCCCACGCAGCACCACATCATCGCGCGTGCCAGGCGGGCCATCGGGGCGGTCAATACGAATGACGCGCGCACCCATATCGGCGAGCAGCATGGCGCAGAAGGGGCCAGGCCCAATGCCCGCCAATTCCAACACAGTGATGCCCTTAAGCGCGGCCATCTCAGCCCCCCGAGGTTAGCATCAACAGAGCGCGCTTTCCGTCACATCTTCCGCGACCAAGCCCGCAAAACCAGGTGTGCGTTTGATGGCACCGGCTGAGAGCATGCCGCGTTCCAATTGCGCCAAGGCTTCCGGCGGGAAGCGCGGCGTTTCAGTCCAGAGCTTCACTGATTTATAGCGGACAATGGCGCGCGCCATCAGCGCGTGATCGCCGCCCTCGAAGAATCCCGCGATGCAGGCGGTGATTTCCTGCGGCGACGCGGTGCTGAACCAAGTGAGCGTCCGCGCCAGCCCGCGCACCATGGCTTCCATCGCGGCGCGCTTGGCGGCAATCACATCAGTGCGCGCGTAAAACGCCGTATAGGAAGTGGGGCCGCGGCTTGCTTGCGCATACCAGACATGGCCGGTGCCGGCTTCTTCCATCTGGCTCACCAGAGGTTCGAAAAGCTGCGCAACATCCAAAGTGCCTGCCGCAACCGCGGCGGCATTGGCGGGCATGGGCTGATCCGTGATGCGCTTTATGGCGTTCGGATCAATCCCCGCCGCGCGGATATCATCCTGAAGCGTCCACCATGGCGTTGGCACTTCGCTCACGGTGCCAAGCGTCATGCCGGCAAGGTCACGCAGCTTGAAGCCAGGATTGGGCGCGCGCCCGACCAGAAAGAATGGGTCACCCATCACCACCGCGCCAAACAACCGCAAAGGGCAGGCGGGATCGGCATCATGCGCGAGCAAAAGCCGCATTGGCCCACCCCAGGCGAGGTCTGCCGTGCGATCCAGTACCGAATCCTTCGCAAGCGATGGCACCGCGCCTGGCAGCAGCGTGACCTCCACGCCTTCTGCCGCGTAATCACCGCGCGCCAACGCCGCATAGAAGGGCGCGTAAAACAGCGCGCGGAAGGGTTCCTGAACCTTCAGATGATGGGTTGCCATAAGCCTTCAGCCACGCCCTTCGAAGGGCATTTTGGTCGCCTTGATGGTCATGGTGAAGATATTCGCCTCCAAAGGCAGATTGGCCATATGCAGAATGGCATTGCCGACATGCGCGGCATCCATGGTGGGTTCCACCGCAGTGCTGCCATCGGCCTGTTTCACGCCGCGCGTCATGCGCTGCGTCATCGGCGTTGCGGCATTGCCGATATCAATCTGCCCAGCGCAAATATCATATTTGCGGCCATCGAGCATGAGGGATTTCGTCAGCCCCGTAATGGAATGCTTGGTGGCGGTATAGGGCGCGCTATCCGGGCGCGGCGTATGCGCGCTGATCGAACCATTATTGATGATGCGCCCGCCTTGCGGCTTCTGATCCTTCATGATGCGAAACGCAGCCTGGGCACAGAGAAAACAGCCGGTCAGGTTCACACCGACAACGCGGGTCCAATCCGCATAAGTCAAATCCTCGAAAGGCATGCCAGGCACATTGGTGCCGGCATTATTGAACAGCATATCAAGCCGCCCGTAGCGTTGCTTGACGGTGGCAAAAAGCGCATCCACCGCGGCGGGGTCTGACACATCGGAAGGTACGCACAGCGCGCGTGATCCTGCCGCGCCTGCAAGCGTCACGGTTTCCTGCAAGGCATCGGCGCGGCGGCCCGCCAGCACCACCTGCCAACCACCGCCCAGCAGCGCCAATGCCGCCGCACGGCCCACACCGCTGCCAGCCCCGGTGACAACGGCGATCTTGCCTTCTGTGCTCATGTCCGATCTCTCTCCCATCAGGTTCAGTGAAGCTTGCAGCGCCGCGCGCCGGCTGGCAATGCGCCCCTGTCAGTAGGTGGCGCGCCCGCCGGAAATATCGAAAACCGCGCCGGTGGAAAAGGAACAGGCTTCGGACGCCAGCCAGCAGACCAATTCAGCGATTTCCTCCACCTGCACAAAGCGATCCATCGGAATTTTGGAGCGCATCCAGGCGATTTGCTGCGCGGTCATTTGCTTGAAGATATCGGTCTCGGCCGCTGCCGGTGTGACGCAATTGGCAAGCACCCCACTGCCCGCCAATTCCTTGCCGAGCGATTTGGTGAGCCCAATCAGGCCCGCCTTGGACGCGCTGTAATGCGATGCATTCGGATTGCCTTCCTTGCCCGCGATGGAAGCGATGTTCACCACGCGCCCATAGCCCGCCGCGCGCATATGCGGCACCAGGGCGCGGGCGACGATGAAAGGGGCGATCAGATTGACCTCAATCACGCGCCGCCATTCCGCGACGGGCAATTCCCAAACCGGCGCATTGCCGCCGGTGATGCCGGCATTATTGACCAGAATATCCACGCGCCCATGGGCAGCGAGCGTCGCTTGCGTCGCGGCTTCCACGGCTGCCGCATCGGTCAGGTCCAGGATATGGGTGCTGACCTTGGCCTGCCCCAGGCGCGCGGCAGCTGCCTTGGCAGCGGCTTCATCCATATCCCAAATGGCGATGGCAGCCCCCCGTGAAGCGGCCAATGCCGCCACCGCCAGGCCAATGCCGCGCGCTGCCCCGGTAATCACCGCAACCCGCCCGGTCAGATCAGTTTTTGCCATGGTATTCCCTCCGTTTCGGCAAGTCTCGCCAGGAAAGCCAGGCTTGCAAAGGGGGCAGGCTTCCCGCGCGCCGAAATGCCTGCCTATAGTCATATCAGCCGGAGCATGACCCCGGTCGAAAAAAGGGAGAAACGTCATGAATCGTAGGCAATTGCTTGGGGCAACCCTGGCGGCTGCGGGCCTGGCCGCGCCGGCCGTAGCCCGTGCGCAGCAGGCCATTACCCTGAATGGTGCGGTGCAGTTCAATGATGATCACGTCTTCACCCGCGCTTTGGTGCGCTTTGAAGAACTCGTGAAACGCTACTACACTGCGGGCCCAGTGAATTTCGTGCTGCACAAGAACAGCAGCCTTGGGCTGGAAAAGCAGTATTTCGAATACATGTCGGCCGGGCGCGGTGCGGTGGATTACGGCATCGTCTCACCGGCGCATATGTCCACCTTCAGCCGCGCCGCCCCCTTTGTGGATGCGCCCTTCCTGTTCCGCGACCTGAAGCATTGGAACCAGGTGCTGGATCAAAACCTTTTCGCGCCCGTGGCAGATGAGGTGGAACGCCGCGCCCGCGTGATGCTGATCGGCTATGCCGGCGGTGGCGTGCGCAATATCTTCGCCAATCGTCGCATCACCAATATGGCGGAGCTGCGCGGCCTTAAGGTGCGCGTGCAGGGCGCGCCGATCTGGTCACGCACTTTCCAGGCGGCCGGCATGGCGCCTACCGTGATTGCCTATAATGAAGTCTACAACGGCATCCAAAACAATGTCATTGAAGCCGGTGAGAATGAAGCCGCGGGCGTGGAGGCGATGCGCTTCTTTGAAGTGGCGCCGAACCTGATCATGACCGAACACGCCATCACCATTCGCCCGATCTGTTTTTCGAGCCAAACGCTTTCCCGCCTGCCGCCCGCCTTGCAGGAGGCGATCAAGCGCGCAGGCCGTGAAGCTGGCGCCTTCGGGCGTGAGGCAGAGAGCAGTGAAGATGGGCAGAAGCTGACTGCGCTGGAGGGTGCAGGGCGGCTCCGGCGCATTCCGTTTGCTGATCGTGCCGCGTTGAAGCGCGCGGTTGATCCGGTAATGGAAGCCTATGCCAAGGAAGTCGGCGCGGAGAGCATTTTTGCGCGCATCAATGCGCTGACATCGTAATCAGTTTCGCCTTCCAGTGGCGTGATGCTGCTGGAAGGCGATTTCCAAAGACAAGAAGTTTCAAAAGCCGGGCAGGGATAAGGGGCGCATCATGCGCGAGATGGGGTTTCGCCACGCCGTGCAGCGAATGGCTGATGTCTATGGCCGGTTTCTGTCGCTATTGCTGGCGCTTTGCGTCTTCATCCTTATCTTCCCTGTCGCCCTGCAGATTTTCGCGCGCTTCACGGATTTCCTGCCACATTACATCTGGACCGAGGAAATGGCGCGGTTCCTGCTGGTTTGGACCATCATGATCGGTGCCATGGTGGGCTTGAAGGAAGGCATTCATTTCAACGTAGACCTTTGGCCTGATTTGAAAGGCCGCGCCCGCGCCGCGCTTGATCTGGTGACGGGTGTTTTCGTGCTGGCCTTCTCAGCCGCCTTCTTTTGGTATGGTATTGAATTCGTGGATTTCGCCTGGTTTCGCATCAGCGAATTGGCGGAATTGCCGCTTTGGCTGATCCATCTTGCCTGGCCCATTCTTGGGTTTTCCTGGCTGCTCTTTGGTGGCCTTAAATTCTACGATGATCTGAAGACACTGTTCGGGGGCGAAGCGCCATGATCGGGGGCAATGTTCTGGCGCCAGGGGAAGCGGCCTGGATTCTGTTTGGCGGCTTCTTCGCGCTGCTCGCGCTACGCGTGCCGGTGGCGGTGGCACTTGGCATGGCCTGCCTGCCGGTGATGCTGATTGAACCGCGCCTTGGCGCCATGACGCTGATGCAGGAAACCTTCAACGCCTATAATTCTTTCATCCTGCTGGCGGTTCCCTTCTTTTTGCTGACCGCCAATCTGATGAATGTGGGTGGTATTACCGATAGGCTGGTGCGGCTATCGCGCGCCCTGGTCGGGCATTTTCCGGGCGGGCTCGCGCAGATCAATGTTGTGCTGTCCATCTTCTTCGCGGGTATCAGCGGCAGCAGCACGGCGGATGCCGCATCGCAGTCCAAGATCTTCATCGAAGCGCAGCGGCGGGAAGGCTATGACGATAGCTTCTCGGTCGCCATCACGGCGGTTTCTGCCGTGCTTGCGGTGATCATTCCACCTTCCATTCTGATGATTGTCTGGGGTGGCGTGCTGACGGTTTCGATCGGCGCGCTGTTTTTGGCGGGTGTCATTCCCGGCCTGCTGATTGGCCTGGTGCAAATGGCAACTGTGCATGCCTATGCGAAAAGGCGCGGCTATCCCACCTATCCGCGCGCAAGCCTCAAGGAAGTTGGTTTCGCCACCTGGATTTCGCTGCCCGCGCTGATGACACCCTTCATCATCATTGGCGGCAAGATTTTCGGCTGGTTCACCGCGACGGAAAGCGCCTGCATCGCCGTGCTGTATGCCGGCCTGCTTTCCCTGATTGTCTATCGGGAGATGGATTTGAAGGGGCTTTACGGCGCGCTTGGTGAAACCGGCAGGCTGGCGGCAGTGGCGCTGTTTTGTGTGGGCACCGCTTCGGCCTTTGGCTGGTTGCTCGCCTATTACAAGATTCCCGAAGCCATCCTGGCCGGCGTTTCCGCCTGGGGCATGGGCAAGATCATGACCGGCTTCTTCATTGCCGGCGTCTTCCTGGTGGTGGGCTGCTTTCTGGATGCGATTCCGGCCATCATCATTGTCGGCGCCATTCTGCAGCCGCTTGCGATGGAAGTCGGCATTCATCCCGTGCATTTTGCGATGATCGGGATTGTGAGCCTGGCTTTCGGCCTGGTGACGCCGCCTTATGGGTTATGTCTGATGATCGCCTGCCATGTCGCGGGCTTGAAAATAGGCGCGGTGCTCAAGGACACCATCATCATGCTGCTGCCGATGCTGGCGGTGCTGGGTTTGGTCATCATGTGGCCGGATGTTTCGCTGATCCTGCCCAAGCTGATCTCACCGCAATTTCTGGATTAGTCAGCCATCACCCTGTAATGCGCGCAGCAAAGCCGCCGAGGAATACGGCAATGCCAAGATCAAGCGCCACAAACCCTGCTGCGGCAAGTGCTGTCAGCCGCAGCGCATGGCGCGCGACAAACCATTCCATCCAAAGCGCGTAAAACAGCGCCAATAACCCACCGAGATCGAGCAAACCGCCCTTGCCCAGGAGCAATCCCGGCAGGCTCAGCACTGCGAGTGCAAGATACTGCACCACAGCAGACCAATTCCAGGCAGCAATGAAACGCGGCCAGGAATCTGCGACGCCAAGCGCCTTGGCAAGATAAAGCGACGCCAAAGCAAACCCTGCCCAGGAAGCGGCGAACAGCAGGAAATCCACCAGCAGTGGCAACGCCACATCTTCGGGCGCGCTGGTCTGATCCTTGAAGAACAGAAAAATCGGCAGGCAGATCGCCGCCGCACGAAAGGAATAGGCCGCCACAGGCAGCGTGTTTTCAAAGGCTGCCAGCCCCGCCGCACGCCCGCGCGCCAGCATGAAGGCACCCGCGAGCGCCCGCGCCACGCCACCTTGTGGCGCGCTGCTCAGCCGACCAACTCCTCAAGCACCATGCGATAAAGCCTCGCAAGATCACGCAACTCATCAATCGGCGCGCATTCATCCACCTTATGCATGGTCGCACCAACCGCGCCCAATTCGGCCACGGGGCAATAGCGCGTGATAAAGCGCGCATCGGAAGTGCCGCCGCCCGTATCAAGCTTGGCTTGCGCGCCCGTTGCGCGTTCAATGGCGCGTTGCAGCCCGGCAACAAACGGCCCCGGTTCGGTCAGGAAGCTTTCGCCGGAAACCGTGACTTTCAGATCATGGTTCGGCGCTTCTTCTTCCAGCACGGCACGGATGCGCTGGGTCAATCCAGCGCTGCGATGCAGATCATTGAAGCGGATATTCAAAAACGCTTTGGCCGCCGCCGGAATGACGTTGGACGCGCTATTGCCGACATCAAACCCGGTCACTTGCAAAGTGCTTGGCTGGAACCAATCGCTGCCATTGTCCAAAGCCTCGGCGGTCAGCCTATTCAGCGCGCGCATCAGCCGATGAATCGGATTATCGGCCCGTTCCGGATAGGCAGAATGGCCCTGCACCCCATGCACGGTGATATGCGCCGTCATGGAACCGCGTCGACCGATTTTCAGCGTATCGCCCAGCTTCACCTTCGAAGTGGGTTCCCCCACCAGCGCCATATCGGGGATCTGATCATGATCCGCCATCCATTCCAGCACCTTGGCGGTGCCATTGATGGAAGGCCCTTCCTCATCGCCCGTAATGAGCAGGCTGATGCTGCCCTGCTGATCCGGCCGCACCGCAAGGAAATCCGTCAAGCCCGCAATGAAGGCCGCGATGCTGCCCTTCATGTCGCAGGCGCCGCGGCCATAGATCATGCCATTGGCGATTTCCGCGCCAAACGGATCATGCTTCCAGCCGGCGCGGTCGCCCACTGGCACGACATCCGTATGGCCCGCATAACAGAAATGCGGCCCATGCCGACCGCGCCGGGCGAAAAGATTATCAACCTCGGCGAATTTCAGACGCGTGCAGGTGAAGCCAAGCGGGATCAGCGCCGCTTCCAGCACACCAAGCGCGCCACCTTCTTCCGGTGTGACGGAAGGGCAGCGGATCAGCGCTTGCAGCAGGGGAAGCGGATCAGTCACGCAGCAATTCGTTGATCGCGGTCTTGGCGCGCGTCTGCGCATCCACGCGCTTCACGATCACCGCGCAATAGAGCGATGGCCCCGGCGAGCCATCCGGCAGTGGCTTGCCCGGCAAGGAACCCGGCACCACGACGGAATAGGAAGGCACGCGGCCCATGAAAATCTCGCCCGTGGTGCGGTCCACAATCTTGGTGGTGGCGCTGATGAAAACACCCATGGAAAGCACGGAGCCACGCTCAACAATCACACCTTCCACCACTTCGGACCGCGCACCGATGAAGCAGTCATCTTCGATCACGACAGGGTTCGCTTGCAGCGGTTCCAGCACGCCGCCAATGCCAACGCCGCCCGAAAGATGCACATTCTTGCCGATTTGCGCGCAGGAACCAACGGTGGCCCAGGTATCCACCATGGTGTTTTCCTCAACCCGCGCGCCAAGGTTCACGAAGGATGGCATCAGCACGACATTGCGCGCGATATAGGCGGAACGGCGCACCACCGCGCCCGGCACCACGCGAAAACCGGCTTCACGGAAGCGATTCTCGCCCCAGCCCTCGAATTTCAACGGTACCTTGTCATAGGCGCCGGTCGAAATCTCCATCGGCGCGGAATCGGCGAGGCGGAAGGACATCAGCACCGCCTGCTTCAACCATTGATTGACCTTCCAGCCACCATTCCCATCGGGCTCGGCAACACGCGCCTGGCCGGAATCGAGCATTTCAAGCGCTTCTTCAACCGATGCGCGGTCAGCGCCCGTGGTGGCCGGCGAAAGCTGGTCGCGGCGGGCCCAGAGCGCTTCGATGCGGGCTTGAAGGGCAATCATGTTCATGGGGCGGGTTCCTCCGGCAAAGCGGCCTTTCCTTGCGGCGGGGCGGGGGCGCTGTCAACGCTTCATAGTAACCAAAGATTAGGCAGTCATGATGAATATGCTGTCATGCCTTCCATTCGCGAAACCCGAAGGGCTGCCCGCCCCTCACCTTCCGAAGCCATCCGGGTCGCAGCATGAGCGGCACGGTCGAAAACCTGCTGCGCCTTGCGCGGGAGAGTGATGCCGGCACACGGGCGATGCTGGCGCGCAACGCTACCACACCGCATGAGGTGCTGGCCTTTCTCTCCAAGGATGAGGAACCGCGTGTCCGGGCGAGCGTGATTGCAAATTCTCGGGCGCCTTTTTCGGTTTTGCAGACCCTGACGGAAGATGAGAACGCTGCTGTCCGCGAAGCGCTGGCGCGACGTGTTGCGGATATATTGCCCTCACTCACCACATCCAGCCATGATCGCCTGGCGCAGGTGGTGGTGCCGATTTTGCTGCGACTGACCGAGGATGTTGTCGGGCAAATTCGCTTCATCATCGCAGATGCCGCCAAGCATCTTTCGACAGTGCCGCATGACGCCGTACTGCGCCTGGCCATGGATACGGAAATCCGTGTCGCGGAGCCTGTCATCCGCCTTTCGCCCGTATTGACCGAGGAAGATTTATTGGCGCTGGTGGCAACCCCGCCCACAACAGCAACCTTGCAAGCAGTCGCCCGCCGCAATGGCATTGGGGAGGCTGTGACAGATGCGCTGATCGCCCAGGGTGATCGGCTCGCGATCGGGCTGATGCTGGAAAATGCCAGTGCCAAGATTCGCGCAGCCAGCATGGAAGATGTGCTGAACCGGGCGCGCTTCAATCCCGAATGGTTCCCAAGCCTGATGGCGCGGCCCGCACTCACCCCCGATACCGCCATTAGGCTGGCTGCCGTGGTCGCCGATTCGCTGCTGCGCCCGCTGATGCAGCGTCAGGATGTGGACCCTGCGCTGCTGTTTCGCATTCGCCAATGTGTGGCAGATCGCCTGGGCTTGCCGCAGCCCAATCTGCCCAGTGGCATGAGTAGTCGGCAGATAGACCCTGTCAGCAAGGGCTTTCCGGCGAAATCCATGGTCTGGCGCACGGATAATAGCGGGCCGCGTTTCTAGGCTTTACGCGGCGCAGCGCATCACGGCCGGATCAGCGTGCCCGCACCACCATCGGTGAATAATTCGCGCAACACCGCATGCGGCACGCGGCCATCCAGGATCACCGCACCCTTCACGCCCTTTTCGACCGCATAGATGCAGGTTTCCACCTTCGGGATCATACCGCCGGAAATCCAGCCATCGGCAATGCCCTTCTTTACCTCGGCCACCGTCATTTCCGGGATGAAATTGCCATCCGGCCCCAGCACGCCGCGCACATCGGTGAGCATCAGAAGCCGCTCAGCGGAAAGCGCGCCGGCAATCGCGCCGGCCACCGTATCGGCATTGATGTTATAGGTCTGGCCATCCGAGCCCGCCCCAACGGGGGCCACAACGGGCACGATATCCGCGCCAATCATCAATTCCAGCACGCGCGGATTGATCGATTCTGGCTCCCCCACAAAGCCAAGATCAAGCACTTTTTCGATATTGCTATCCGGGTCGCGATAGGTGCGCGTGAGCTTGCGTGCCCGCACCAACCCACCATCCTTGCCGGAAATCCCAACCGCCATGACACCCGCGCGGGTGATCGCTTCCGCCACTTGTTTATTCACTGGCCCGGCGAGGACCATTTCCACCACATCCAGCATGGCGGCATCGGTTACGCGCAGCCCCTGCACGAAGGTGGATTTCACATCCAGCCGCTTCAGCATGGCATTGATCTGCGGCCCGCCGCCATGCACCACCACGGGGTTCACGCCCACCTGTTCCAGCAGCGCGATATCGCGGCCAAAGCGCAGCGCGGTTTCCTCTTCCCCCATGGCGTGGCCGCCATATTTCACCACGACGATCTGATCATCATAGCGCTTCAGGAAGGGCAGGGCCCCTGCCAGGATTTCCATCTGGTCCTGGGCGGTATCAGTCATGAAAGGCGTTCCCAAATGATGTGCTTCGTGTAGGGGGCGGCGGCGGGAAGGGTCAAGATGCTGGCGGGTGGCTCGCCTTCTTCTCCCAGCCGCGGGCGGTTTGCTGCCAATAGGTCAGGCTATGCCCGGCTTCCTTGGCGGCCACCCAGCGCGCCCGCGCTGCCGCCACTGCCGCCTCATCGCCGCCATCGAAAAGATCCAGCACGCGATCATAATCGGCAAGCCGCGCACTGGCCGCGCCATCCACCAGCACCAGAAAGCGTGCGCCATTGGCGGGTGGGATATCCTGAGCCGCAATCAACAGGGGCTGCGCTGCGTCATGCTCCCCGCCCGCCAGGCCGTGCGGCAGCCAAGGCGGATCAGCTGGCAGCCATAGCGCCGCATCCAGGGCGCGCGCGCGTTCCGTATCGGCACAAAGGATCAGGCCGCGCCCACCCGCATCCAGCACGCGGCCCAAAAGCTTGGGCAGCGCTTCCTGCAATTTGCTGCGCGTCAGGTGATAAAAGCCAATCTCGGTCATGCGTCGCGTTCAAAACGCATGGCAACCAGGCGATCGAGCAGGCGCACACCAAAGCCGCTTGGCCCTTTCGGCCCGAGTGGTGCCGCCTCTTCGCGCGCTTCAACCCCCGCAATGTCCAGATGCGCCCAGGCGCCGCTGCCCGCGAATTCTCGCAGGAAGGCCGCCGCGTGGCAGGCATCGGACAGGAAGCGCCCTCCCCAGGCGCCGCTCCCCGCCGGCGCACAATGGCGCAGGTCCGCGATATCGCTTTTCAGGACTTCCCTGTGCTGATCATCAATCGGCATGGGCCAGAGCGGTTCGGTAACGTCCTCTCCGGCCGCCATCAGCGCGGCGGTAAGCGCCTCATCATTGCTGAAAACCCCGGCGCGGTGATGGCCAAGCGCGGTGATGATGCTGCCTGTCAGTGTCGCCAGATCAATCATGGCACGAGGGCGGAAACGCTCGACGGTATAGGAAAGCGCATCAGCAAGGACCAGCCTGCCTTCCGCATCCGTATCCAATACCTCAATCGTCTTGCCGCTATGGGTGCCAAGAACATCACCGGGCCGATAGGAAGCCGCGCTAATGGCATTTTCCGCAAGCGCCAGCACGGCGACTGCTGGTGTAGGGGATTGTCGCAGCGCCAATGCTAGCATCGCACCTGCTGCTGCGGCAGCGCCTGCCATATCGCCCCGCATCTCTTCCATGCCCGCAGCGGGCTTGATGGAAATGCCGCCGGTATCAAAGCAAATCCCCTTGCCGACAAAGGCAATCGGCGCCGCCTTCAGCTTGCCCGGCCAGCGCAGCACGACAAGGCGCGGGCCGTGTTCCGCCCCGCCGCCCACGGCGCATAACGCGCCCATGCCAAGAGCGGTGAGGCGCTTGCCTTCCAATACCTCAACCTTCAGGCCAAAATCGCGCAAGCCACGCAGCCTTGCCGCGAAGCTTGCGGGGTTCAGGCGATTGCCCGGTTCCGCCACCAGATCGCGCGCGTAAAGCACACCGCGCAATGTTGCTTCCGCGCGCTGCCAGGCGGGTTCCACCTTGGCGGGGTTGGCAACGGCAAGCGTTACCTCGGCGGGTGGTGCATCCTTATCCTTGCTGGCATCGCGCAGCGCATTGAAGCGCCAGGCATTCAGCAGCGCGCCCGCCGCGAAACCCGCTGCTTGCTCTGGCGTCGCGTTTTCCGCCTGCAATACCGCCTGCGCGCGGCCTGCTGCTGCGGCCATGCCGACACCGCCGCCCGCTTCCCAATCGCCGATGGCGCGCCCGGCGCCAATGCCAGCCAGGATGGTGAAGCCATGGGCGCCCGGCACGGCAAGCGCCTCGCCGGCCTTGCCATTGAAGCGCGCTGCCTTGGCCGCCGCCGCAAGCGCAGGATCATCCGGCGCCGCGCCCTCACTCACCGGCAGGATCAACGCGCTATCAGCACCGCGCGCCTTGTGGCGCTTTTGCGCCGGCGCGGCGCGTTGCAGGGTAAGCTTTGTCATCAGCGTAAAAGCGCTGCGGCTTCAGCCTTCGTAATGATCCGCCACCATGCGATCCAGCATGCGCACGCCATAAGCGGTCGCCCCCTTCGGCACGGTTGGCGTATCCTTGGAAGACCAAGCCGTGCCGGCGATATCCAAATGCGCCCAGGGCTTGCCATTGACGAAGCGCTGGATGAATTGCGCCGCCGTGATGGACCCGCCCGGCCGGCCGCCGACATTCTTCATATCGGCAATGTCGGATTTGATCTGCTTGTCATAGGCATCACCCAGCGGCATGCGCCAGGCTTTTTCACCAACCGCGCTACCCGCTTCCTTCACATGGGTCGCGAGCGTGTCATCATTGCTGAAAAGCCCCGCGCGTTCATGGCCGAGCGCGATGATGATGGCACCCGTCAATGTCGCCAGATCCACCATGAAGCGCGGATCGTATTTTTCCTGGCAATACCACATGACATCGGCCAGCACCAAACGTCCTTCCGCATCGGTATTGATTACCTCAACCGTTTGGCCGGAATAGGATTTCACCACATCACCTGGGCGCTGCGCGGTGGCGGATGGCATGTTTTCCACCAGGCCCACCATGCCGATCACATCCGCCTTGGCCTTGCGCCCCGCGAGTGCGGCAATCAGCCCAATCACCGTGCCCGCGCCGGCCATATCCCATTTCATGTCTTCCATCCCGCCCGCCGGCTTGATGGAAATGCCGCCCGTATCAAAGGTCACGCCCTTGCCGATGAAGGCGAGCGGCTTTTGCTTCTTGCCCTTGGGCGCGCCCATCCATTTCATGGTCACCATGCGCGGTTCCTGCGCACTGCCCTGCGCCACACCCAATAATGCACCAAAGCCAAGGCGCTTCATCTCTCGCGGGCCCATGATCTCAACCTCGACGCCCAGTTTTTCGAGCGCCTTGCAGCGTTCCGCCATTTCCGCCGGTGTCAGCACATTGGGTGGTTCGGATACCAGATCGCGCGTCAGGAAAACGCCATCCGCGATGGCCTGCATGGGCGCGAAGGCAGCCTTGGCCTTGGTGGGTTCCGCGGCCGCCACGGCAATGCGTTCCAGCTTCGGCTTGTCTTCTTCCTTTTCCGTGGTGCGGTAGCGATCGAAACGATAGCTCCGCAGCCGCGCGCCCATGGCAGCGCTTGCGGCGAGTGCAGATGTCAGCCCATCCGCCGCAATCACTGCGTCCCGTTCCTGCTGCACGGCAACCAGCGCCGTGCCGCCGGCATTTTCCGCCCCCTGCGCATCCAGCGCATCGGCCTTGCCAAGCCCAATGGCGACAATTTTGCTGAGGCCCGCGCCCGGCGCCCATAGCGTGCAGGATTGGCCCTTGGCGCCCTTGAACTTCGCCGCTTCCAAGCCGCGCGAAACGGCCCCGCCAGTTGCTTCCTCGGCCGCCTTGGCCAGGCCCGAAAGCGCGGCCCCCTCGGCCAGCAATAGAACCAGGGCGCCGCTGCGCGGCAGGCTGGGCTTCACGAAGGTGATATCGGGCATGGCGGCTCCTTGGGGGCGAAACAATCTCGACACCACCTTAACAGAGGCATCGCCACCAAAACAGGGCTTGCGGCGGGGCGCCCATGCGGCCAAAGCAGGGGCATGAAAGATGATGCGCTGCTGGCGCTTGCCAGTGATCTCGTCGCCAAGGCGGCTGCGGCCATTATGGCGATCAAGGCCGCAGGTTTCGCCGTGGAGCGGAAATCCGACCATTCCCCGGTGACCGAGGCTGATCGCATCGCCGAAGCGCTCATTGTGGAAGGGCTGCGTGCCGCGACTCCGGAGATTCCCGTGATTGCGGAGGAAGAAGTCGCCGCTGGCACTGCGCCCGCCCATGCCGAACGCTTCTGGCTGGTGGACCCCTTGGATGGCACGCGGGAATTCGCCGCCGGGCGCGATAATTTCGCGGTGAATATTGGCCTGGTGGAAGCCGGGCGCGCGGTTTTGGGCGCGGTGGCGCTGCCGGCATCCGGCGAAATTTTTTGGGGCCGCGTTGGCCTTGGCGCCTGGAAGCGGGATGCCGCCGGCACGCGTGCCATTCGCGCCCGCACGCCGCCTGCTGAAGGCGTCACCGTCATGGGCAGCCACCATTATGCCGATGACCCGCGCATGGGCCGCTTTCTGGAAGGGCGGCATGTTGCGCGTGTGGTGAATATCGGCTCGGCGGAGAAATTCTGTCGCCTCGCTGAGGGCACCGCCGATCTCTATCCGCGCTTTGGCCGCACCATGGAATGGGATACCGCCGCCCCGCAGGCGGTGGTGGAAGCGGCTGGCGGGCGCGTGCTGGTGTTGGAAACCCGCGCGCCCTTGCTCTACGCCAAACCAGGCTTTGAAAATCCGGGCTTTGTCTGTGAGGGCCTGCCGGGATGACACGCCGGCTGGGCGCGGATCAGGTGGCGGAAGCGGCGCGCTTGCTGCGTGCGGGTGAACTCGTCGCCTTCCCGACCGAGACGGTCTATGGGCTTGGCGCCGATGCGCGCAATGGCTGCGCGGTGGCTGCCGTTTTTGAAGCCAAGGGGCGACCGCATTTCAACCCGCTGATCTGCCATTTCCCTGATACTGAAAGCGCATTTGCCGAGGTTATCGCCGATGACCGCGCGCGCGCCTTGGCCGCAGCGTTTTGGCCCGGGCCGCTGACATTGGTGCTGCCGCGCCGAACAGAATGCCGGATTGATCTGCTGGCGGGGGCTGGGCTGGATACGCTGGCGGTCAGGGTGCCGGCGCATCCGCTGGCGTTGGAATTGCTGCGCGCGGCGGCGATCCCGGTGGCGGGGCCTTCGGCCAATCGCTCCGGCGCCGTCAGCCCGACCACAGCCGATCACGTGCTGGAAGGGCTATCGGGCCGCATCGCCGCCGTGTTGGATGGCGGGGCTTGCGATGTTGGCGTGGAAAGTACCGTGCTTGATGTGGCGATGGGCGGCGCCGCCTTGCTTCGCCCCGGTGGCGTGCCGGTGGAAGCGATTGAGGCGGTGATCGGCCCGGTGTCCCGTCCCTTGCCGCTCAGCGCTGCCGAGAAAACCCGCACGCTCCGCAGCCCTGGCATGATGTTGTCCCATTACGCCCCCAACCTGCCGGTCAGGCTTGGCGCGGTGGATGTGGCAGCGGATGAGGCGCTTTTGGCCTTTGGCCCGCCCTTGCCCGGGGCAGGGCTGGTTTGGCAGCTTTCTGAAACCCGCGATCTGCGCGAAGCCGCCGCGCGGCTTTTCGCGGGGCTCCGCCATCTGGATGCCGAGGGAGGTCAGCGGGGCCTCGCGCGCATTGCCGCCATGCCCATTCCGGAAAGCGGCCTCGGTGCCGCCATCAATGACCGGCTGGCGCGGGCGGCAGCACCGCGCTCTTGAGCCTTTATGCAACATTTTTCGCCTAAACCACTTATCCACCACAAAAAACATTTGACTGTGATTTTGGAACTTAACTAGAACATCCACTCAGTTGCCGGTTTGTTCGCCCCGATTCGCGGGAGTTCCCGGCCCGGGGAGGTTCGGATGCTAACGCGTAAGCAGCATGAATTGCTGATGTTTATTGACAAGCACCTGCGGGAGACTGGTTTTTCCCCTTCCTTTGAGGAAATGAAGGAAGCGCTCAATCTGCGGTCCAAATCGGGCATTCATCGTCTGATCACTGCCCTGGAAGATCGCGGGTTTTTGCGCCGCCGCGCACACCGCGCCCGCGCGCTTGAGGTGATGCGCCTGCCCGAAGCCATGACCCCCAAGGCGAAGGAGGCGGCGCCGAAGCCCGAGGCGCCGAATTTTGCCCCCAATGTCATTCGCGGCAATTTCGCCAATAACCTGCCCGGCAGCGCCGCGCGTGTGGCCGCTGAGGCCGCCGCGGTCCATCTGCCGCTTTATGGCCGCATCGCCGCCGGCCTGCCCATTGAAGCGCTGCGCGATAATGGCGCGAGTGTCGAAGTACCTTTGGCCTTACTGGGCAATGGCGAACATTATGCGTTGGAAGTTGCTGGTGATTCCATGGAGGAAGCCGGCATCATGGATGGCGATACCGTTATCATCCGCCGCACCGATACGGCCGAGAACGGCACCATCGTCGTCGCCCTGGTGGATGAGAATGAGGTGACGCTGAAGCGGCTGCGCCGGCGCGGCAATTCCATTGCGCTGGAACCGGCCAATGCGCGGCACGAAACCCGCATCTTCGGCCCGGATCGCGTGCGCGTGCAGGGTAAGCTGGTGGGCTTGCTGCGGCGGTATTGAAAAGGCGCGGGGGATGCCCGCGCCCACACGTCTTCAGTCCACCTTCACGACCAGCTTGCCGAAATTCTCGCCCTTCAGCAGGCCGATGAAAGCCTTGGGCGCATTCGCCAGGCCCTGCACCACATCTTCCCGCCAGCGCAGCTTGCCTTCCTTGATCCAGCCCAGCATCTCCGCGCGGAATTGCGGATAGCGCGCCCAGCCCGTGTCACTCACGATAAAGCCCTGGATGCGCAGGCGCTTGCGCACCACGGGCCCAAGATTGGGGCCGGGCGGCGCACCGGCGGCATCCGCGCCAGGGGATTCATTATATTGCGCGATCATGCCGCACATCACCATGCGGCCGAAATCCTTGAAGCGCGGGAAGACAGCGGCCTGCACCGCGCCGCCCACATTCTCCCAATAGACATCAATGCCCTCGGGCACCGCCGCGTCCAATTGCGCGTTGAGATCGCCGCGATGATCAAGGCAGGCGTCAAAGCCAAGCTCCTTCACCACGAAATCGCATTTCTTCGCACCCCCCGCGATGCCAACAACCTTGCAGCCGCGTATCTTTGCAATCTGCCCGGCCACCTGGCCAACAGCGCCAGACGCCGCGCTGATCACGACCGTTTCTCCGGCCTTGGGCTGGCCGATATCGGCAAGCCCGGTCCAGGCGGTCAGGCCGGGCATGCCCAGCACGCCAAGGCTTGAGGAAAGCGGCGGATCAGCTTCCGGCACTTTGAACAGGCGCTCCGGCCCCACCACCGAAAAGCGCTGCCAGCCAAAGCCGCCGAGTACTGTTTCTCCCGGCTTGAAATCCGGATGGCGGGACGCGACCACCACGCCGGCGGTCTGGCCTTCCATCACCGCGCCCAAAGCCACCGGCTTGGCGTAGCTTTTCACATCCGCCATGCGCCCGCGCATATAAGGATCAAGTGACAAGTACTGCGCGCGCACCAGCACTTGCCCTTCGCCGGGCTCAGGCACGGCGGTTTCGACAATGTCGAAATCCTCGGGCACCGGGGCGCCGACGGGGCGGCGCTTCAACAGGATTTGCAGATTGCTCTCGGCCATGGGGGTCTCCTTCAATGCCTGTTCTTGCACGGCCAGCGGGGAAGCGAAAATAGGGCGCTGACAAAGGCGGCCTTCTGACGCAGTCTCCGCCGCCTGAATTTGGAGAATAAACATGCCCCTGCCCGAAACCGAGACCCTGCAACTCGAAAGCCCGGAACCGCATATCCAGATCGTGCGCCTCAATCGGCCAGAAGTCTCCAACGCCTTCAACACGCAAATGGGGCGCGATTTGCACACGGTTTGGTCCGCGCTGATCGCGGAGCCCGGCGATATCCGCTGCGTCATCCTGACGGCAACCGGCGGGCGCGCCTTTTGCGCGGGCGGTGACCTCAAGGAACGCAAGGGCATGACGGATGCCGCCTGGCGCCATCAGCATGAAATCTTCGAGCGTGCCTTCTGGACCATGCTGGATTGCCAAATCCCGATCATCGCCGCGGTGAATGGCCATGCCTATGCCGGCGGGCTGGAATTGGTGCTGGCGTCAGATTTTGCCTATGGCGTGACGGGCACGCGCTTTGCGCTGACGGAAGTGACAATCGGCATCATGCCAGGTGCCGGCGGCACGCAAACCCTGCCGCGTATTGTCGGCGAAAGGCGTGCCAAGGAAATCATCCTGACCGGCAAGCCCTTCACCGCCGAACAGGCGTTGGAATGGGGCATCCTGAACCGCGTCTGCGCGCCGGAGGAGGTGTTGCCCGCCGCACTTGAGACCGCGCGCGTGATCGCCGGCAATGCGCCGCTTTCCATCCGGCAAGCCAAGCGTTCCATGCATTTCGGCTTGCAGATGGATTTAAGAAGTGCGCTGCGATTTGAAGTGGAATGCTACAATCAATTGGTCGGCACGGAAGACCGGCAGGAAGGCATTCTGTCCTTCAATGAAAAGCGCAAGCCGGTGTTCAAGGGAAAGTAGAACGCAAAAGGCCCGCGCCAGTCTCCCGGCGTGGGCCTTGCCGTCTTTAATCACTCACCAAGCGTAGATGAAATCCAGGTCTTGAGCGCTCCCTTCGGCAGTGCGCCCACCTTGGTATCCAAGGGCTTGCCATCCTTGAACAGGATCATCGTCGGGATACCGCGCACCGCATATTCATTCGGTGTCATCGGGTTCTCATCAATATTCACCTTGGCAATGGTGAGCTTGCCGGCATATTCCGCCGCAATCTCATCCAGGATTGGCCCCACCATACGGCAGGGGCCGCACCATTCGGCCCAGAAATCCACCAGCACCGGGCCACTGGAATCGAGCACATCGGTCTTGAAGCTCTCATCCGATACGGCCTTGGTCAGATCACCCATGGGGGTCTCCATCGAATCGCGGGCAGCGGAATGCGCTACCCTTCTTACAACCGAAAATCGTGTCTCACCGCCCCGGGGTCAAGAAGGGGGGTGTTGGGCGGGCTTGGCGGCCTGCCCCCAACCGAGCATGGCCTTCAACCTTTCCCGCAGGCTCTGGAAGGTCACATAGAGCATCGGGATCATGAAAATCCCGATGGTGGAGGCCGCGAGCATTCCCCAGAAAACCGGCGTGCCGACTGCGCGACGGCTGATCTGCGAAGCACCTTCCGCCACCACCAGCGGGTAGAGTCCCAAGATGAAGGCGAAGGATGTCATCATCACCGCGCGGAACCTGAGTTTCGCCCCCAGCACCGCCGCTTCCTGGATGGATTTGCCATGCAATTCGCGCTGTTCCTTGGCGAATTCAATGATCAAAATGCCGTTCTTCGCGGCAAGCGCGATCAGCACCACAATCCCGACCTGGGCATACAAATCAAGCGAAAGCCCGGCAGCACCAATGGACGCAATCGCTCCCAACACGCCAACCGCCACCGAAAGCAAAACCGGCACTGGAATGGTCCAGCTTTCATAAAGTGCGACCAGGAACAGAAAGGCGAATAGCACCGCAAGGCCCAGGATCATCGCCGTCTGCCCGGATGCCGCCTTTTCCTGATAGGCCGTGCCCGTCCATTCAAAGGAATAGCCCTGCGGCAAGGTGGTGGCGCTTATTCTTTCCATCGCCGCCAGCGCATCGCCGCTGCTCCGCCCGGCAGCCGGTTCGCCATTCACCGTCAGGCTGCGCACGTTATTGTAGCGCACAATGCTTTGCGGGCCGAAATCCACCCGAATATCGGCCAGCGCGCGGATCGGCACCATTTCGCCATTCGCATTGCGCACATGCACGCGGAAGATGTCTTCCACCGAGGCACGATCCGCTTCCTCAGCCTGCAAGCTTACACGCCAGCTTCGGCCAAACAGGTTGAAGTCATTGATGTAATAGCTGCTCATGGTCGCTTGCAGCGCGGCAAAGACATCGCTGATGGAAATGCCAAGCACCTGTGCCCGATCCCGATCCAGATCAAGAAAGATCGAAGGTGCCGCCGCCGAGAAGGTGGAGAAAACACGATTGAGCGTGGGATCCTGATTGGCCGCAATCACCAGTGCGCGCATGGCTGCCGCCATTTCGGCGACCGGCCGGCCTTCCAGATTCTGCAATTGGTATTGGAAGCCGCCGCCGGTCCCAAGACCAATGATGGGCGGCACATTGAAGGGCACCACCAGGGCCGGCACTTGCGCCGTGCCACGCGCCACTGCGGCCAATAGCGCATCCACCTTGGCCGCGGGTGCGGTGCGTTCGGCAAAGGGCTTCAGCGTCACGATGAAAAACGCGCTATTGGATTGCGCCAGGCCATTCAGCATCGAAAAGCCCGAAACGGCCTGCACTGCCTGCACACCCGGCAGGGGCTGGATGATCGCCTCCACCTGCTGGCTCAATTCGCGCGTGCGGTTCAATGATGCGCCATCCGGCAATTGCATTTCAACGAAGAAGGCGCCCTGGTCTTCCTGCGGCAGGAAGCCTGTCGGCGTGCGGCTGCCAATACCATAAATCCCGAAGGCAAAGACACCTAGCAGCACAAGACTGAGCGCTGAAAGCCGGACAAGTCGGGCGACAATGGCGCCATAGCCATCGCGCACGGCATCAATGAAGGCCGAAACCCGACCCATGATGCCCTTCCGCGGCCCGTGATGCGCCTTCAGCAATATGGCGCAAAGTGCCGGTGAAAGCGTCAGCGCATTGATGGCGGAAAACAGCATGCTGACACTGACGGTGACCGCGAATTGGCGGAACAGCTCACCCGAAATGCCGGGAATGAAAGCGAGTGGCACAAAGACCGAGAGCAGCACCATGGTGATCGCCACAATCGGCGCGGTGATGCCTTCCATGGCAAGTTTGGTGGCTTCAGGGACCGAAAGCTCTGGGTGGTGCTCCATGGTGGCTTCGACATTTTCCACCACCACAATCGCATCATCCACCACAATGCCAATCGCGAGCACCATCGCCAGCAAGGATATGGTATTGGCCGAATAGCCCATGGCGCTCAGCACCGCGAAGGTGCTGATCAGGCTGACCGGCACCGCGATCAACGGAATGATGGTGGCGCGGATCGAGCCCAGGAACAGGAAGACCACAATCACCACCAGTACAAAGGCTTCCAGCAGAGTCTTGATTACCTCATGGATCGTGAGCTTGACGAAAAGCGTTGAGTCATAAGTCACTTCATAGCCAAGCCCGGCCGGAAAGCGCGTGGCAAGCTGGCGCATGGTGGCGCCAACACCTTCTGCCACGCCAACCGCGTTGGCGCCGGGCGAAAGGAATACCTGCACCAGCAGCGCAGCACCTCCATTAAGCCGCGTATCCACATCCTGGTTCCAGGCGCCGAGTTCCAACCGCGCGACATCACGCACACGCAAAACGCTGCCATCCTGATTGGCGCGGATGATGATGGCGCCGAATTCATCGGTGCTGACCAGCCGTCCTGTGGTGGTGATATTGAGCTGATAGGATGAATCCTGGCTCATGGGCTGGGCGCCCACACGCCCAAGCGGCGCCACCTGGTTTTGCTTCTGGATGGCGCTGATAACATCTGCCGGTGTCAGGCCAAGCGCGGTCAGCCGGTCCGTCTGAAACCAGATGCGCATGGAATAATCGCGCGTGCCAAACATCTGCGCATCGCCCACACCAGGCACGCGGCGGAGCGCATCCAGAATGTTGATCGTCACGTAATTGCTGATGAACAGCGGATCGAGCGACCCATCGGTGGAGCGGATGGTGATCACCTGCAGCATGGCTGAGGATTTCTTGCGTACCGAAATGCCAAGGCGCTGCACTTCCTGCGGCAATTGCGCCAGCGCCAATTGGGCGCGGTTATTCACATTGGTGGTATTCTGGTCCGGGTCCGATCCCACGCGGAAGGAAACGTTGAGCGTATAGGAACCATCATTGCCGCTGGTGGATTGCATGTAGATCATGCCATCCACGCCATTGATCTGGCTTTCGAGTGGTTGAGCGACAGTGGCTTCCACCACCTCGGCCGAGGCGCCGGAAAAACTGGCGGTCACCGACACCTGCGGCGGCACGATATCGGGAAATTGCTCCACCGGGATGCGCAGCAACGAAATCAGGCCGGCAATCGTTGTCAGGATCGCGATGACAATGGCGAAGCGCGGGCGGTCAACGAATAGTTTTGAGATCATGGCGCGTCAGCCCCGCCTTGGCGCTGAGCCAGGCATCGTGCCACTCGGCGTGGTTGGTGCTGGCTGCGGCGTCACCGCCGCGCCGGGGCGGGCGCGTTGCGCGCCTTCCGTGATCACCAATTGGCCAACCTCAAGCCCCTCGGTCACCACCAATTGGCCGCCCAGCCCGCGCGTGGTCTTCACGCGCTTGACCTCCACCTTGTTCTCGGCGCCAACCACCAGAACAAAGCTGCCGGCCTGGTCAATCTGCAAGGCGGATTGTGGAATGACGATGGCTTGTTCCGGATCGCCCGTTTCCACCACCACCGTCACCGCCTGCCCATCCACCAGATATTTTTGCGGATTGGGGATCATTGCCTGCACCAGCACGGAATCCGTCGCGCGATTGGTGGTGACATCAATGAAGTCAAAGCGGCCTGTGCTATCCAGCATGGACCCATCGGGCAGGCGCACGCTTACCTTGATGCGATCAGAGGCTCCGGCACCGCCTTCACGGCGGAATTGCAGCAATTGCCGCTGCGTGACCGGAAAGCTGATGCGGATCGGGTCGTCACGCACAATCGTGACCAGTGTGCCCGTGCTTGGGCTCACGACATTACCAGGGCTGAGTGGCGAACGCCCCGCGCGGCCATCAAAGGGGGCGCGGATTTCGGTATAGTCGTAATTGATTTGCGCCTGCTGCAATTGCGCCTCAGCCGCGGCGACCTTGGCCTTGGATTCCGCCTCCGCCGTGATGCGGTCATCCAGTGTTGCTTGCGGAATGGCATTGGTCTTCACCAATTCGCGCCCGCGCGTCACCTGGGTGGTTGCATTCGCAAGATCGGCGCGCGCGCTATCCACTTGCGCGCGGCGGAGAGCGACTTCGGCTGCGAAGGGCGGCTGTTCCAGGGTGAACAGCAATTGCCCGGCCTTCACCGCATCGCCTTCATTGAAATGCCGCGTCTGCAAAAAGCCGGTGACGCGCGCCACGACATCAACGCGGTCAATCGCTTCCACGCGGCCGATGAAATCCGCGCCGCGGCTGATGGCCTGGCGTTCCACGCGGCTGACGAAAACCGCGGCGGGCGGTGCGGCGGCTTGCTGGCGGGCGGGGGCGGTTTCTTCCTTGCAGCCGGATAGGATGGGCAGGCCCAGGGCCAGTACCACCGGTAGCGCCAGGCGCGCAGCGCCCTTTTGGTCACGCAAAGCCATGGTGGTCATTCTCCCTCAACCATTCAGCGTCAAAACTTACGCGAAGCCTAACACGGCTTCGGTTGGCCTGGGTAGCTTCGCGCCCGGCGCCGTTTCCCGGCATGGCAATCCGCGCTACAGCAGGCTTGATGACGCGCGAAGCCCATCCCCGATGCTCAAGCTGCTGATCCGCCATCCTGCCGCCCAGGCGCTGCTGGCGTGGCTCATTGGGCTATATTTGCGGCTGATTTGGGCGACCACGCGCTGGCAGCTTGAAGGCGCCGAATACGCCAAGGTGAGCCGTGGGGAGCCGTTGATCCTCGCCTTCTGGCATGAATGCCTGCCACTCGCGGCGCAGGGCTGGCGGCTGATGGGCGAGCAGCTTCCGGCCATTTCGGGGCTTCAAGCGCAGGCGCTGATTTCGCGGCATCGCGATGGAAGGCTGATCGCGCGTGCTGTCGCGCCTTTTGATGTAGAGGTGGTGCATGCCTCATCTTCGAAGGGTGGGGCGGCGGGGCTCCGCCAGCTTTTGCGCGTGCTGGAAGGCGGCGGGGTCGCGGTGATCACGCCGGATGGCCCGCGCGGCCCGGCACGAGAAGCGGCACCTGGTATTGCTCAGCTTGCGGCCTTGGCGGGTCTTCCGGTGCTGGCCTGCGGGGCGGCATCGTCACGCATGCGCCGCGCGCGTTCCTGGGACCGGATGCGCTTTCCGCTACCCTTTGCCCGCGCCGTGGTGGTGATCGAAGCGCCCATCACCGTGCCGCGTGATGACCCGGCCAGCGCCTTGCCGGCCATCACGGCGGCGCTCAACCGCGCGACGGAACGCGCCGATCAGGCGTTGGCGCGATGACGCCGCCTGGCCTTTCAGCGCGCATATTGGGCCGCGCATGGGCGCTGATCGCGAGCCTTTTGGCGCCATTTCTGCCGTTTTACCTCCGCCGCCGTGTCGCCAAGGGGAAGGAAATCGCCGAGCGTCTGCCCGAACGCCAGGGCCATGGCGCCGTACGCCCTCAGGGGCGCCTCGTCTGGTGCCACGCTGCCAGCAATGGGGAGACACTCTCCCTGCTGCCGCTGCTGGAGGCTTTGGCGAAGCAGGATCCAGCGCTTTCCTTCCTGGTCACCACCGGTACGGTCACGTCGGCGCGCTTGCTCGAACAAAGGCTTTCACCGGAACTCGCCCCCCGCACGCAGCATCGCTTCCTGCCCTTGGATGTGCCGCACTGGGTGGCGCGTTTTCTGGATGGTTGGCGGCCTGATCTGGCCGTGATCGTGGAATCCGAGCTCTGGCCCAATATGCTGGCAGCGGCCGAGGCAGAGCGCGTGCCCATGGCGTTGATCAATGCGCGCATGTCGGCGCGCTCCGCCCAAAGCTGGGGCTGGGCGCCGGGTTTTGCGCGGGGCTTGCTTGGGCGTTTCGGGTTGATCCTGGCGCAGACCCAGGCCGATGCCGCCCGCTTTTCGGCGCTGGCGGGGCGGGAGGTGCCCTGTTGGGGGAACCTCAAATACGCCGCGCCGCCCTTGCCGGCTGATCCCGCCGAATTGGCGCGGCTCAGCGCTGCCTGGGCGGGGCGGCCGGTTTGGCTCGCGGCCAGTACTCATCCGGGGGAGGATGAAATCATCCTGGCCGCGCATCGGCTGCTGGCGCCGGCGCATTCCGGCTTGCTCACGGTAATTGTGCCGCGCCATCCGCCGCGCGGGCCGGATATCGCCGCCTTGGCAGGGGATTTGCCGGTGGCGCGGCGCGGCGCAGGGCAGGAAGCCGGGGCAGGGGTGGCGGTTTATGTCGCGGATACGCTTGGTGAATTGGGCTTGTTCTATCGCTTGGCTCGTGTGGCACTGATTGGCGGGTCGTTGGTGCCGCATGGTGGGCAGAACCCGCTGGAAGCCGCGCGGCTAGGCTGCCCCATCCTGATCGGGCCGCATCACTTCAATTTCAGCGAAATCATCGCGCGGCTGAGCGCTGCCCATGGCTTGATTGAAACACCCGATGGGCCGGGGGCGGCGGAAGCCCTCGCCGCCCATGTCGCGCGCCTATTGGCCGATCCCGCCGCCGGGCAGGCCATGGCGGGGGCGGCGGCGGCGCTCGCCCAGGGGCAGGCTGACCTGCCGGGGCGCATCGCGACAAGCCTGTTGCCCTTGATCCGCTCGGCGCGGTAGCATCCTCCGCCCGGGAAGGACCGAACCCAAGAAGATTTGCTCAGGCCCCTACCGCAAAGACGGCGAAGCCGCGCGGAACAGGAAGCCCCAGGAGAAGTGACCCCAGCCGCGCGCGCCGCTTGAGCGATGCCGGCATTGCGGAAGGTTTGAACGGTTTCAACTGATGCGAGCGCCTGAATTTTGGACCGGTAAGCCTGGAGTGGCGGCAGCCCTGCTTTCGCCCATTGCGGCGCTCTATGCCGCAACGACAGCACGGCGCATGACGCGCCATGGGCAGAAGCTTGCCTTGCCCGTGATCTGCTGCGGCAATGCGACGGCAGGCGGCGCGGGCAAAACCACGGTGGCGCTTGATCTGGGCGAAAGGCTTCGCGCGCGCGGCCTGGCGCCGCATTTCCTACTGCGAGGCTATGGCGGCAAGCTGAAAGGCCCGGCCCGCGTTGACCCCGCCGCCCATGACAGCCGCGCCGTGGGGGATGAGGCTTTGCTGCTGGCCGCCATTGCGCCGACCTGGGTTTCGGCGGATCGCGCGGCGGGTGGCGCGGCGGCGGAAGGGGCGGGCGCGCAGGCGATCATCATGGATGATGGGTTGCAGAACCCGACACTCGAAAAATCGCTCTCGCTGCTGATCATTGATGGGTCATACGGGTTCGGTAATGGCCGGGTAATCCCATCCGGGCCGCTGCGCGAACCGGTCGCCGCTGCCGCCGCGCGCTGCCAGGCCGCCGTGCTGATCGGGGAGGATGAGACCGGCGCGCTGGCGCATCTGCCGCCCGGATTGCCGGTGCTGCGCGCCCGGCTGGTGCCGGGGCCGGAAGCGGCGGCGCTGGCCGCCAAGCCCGTTGTCGCGTTTTGCGGTATCGCCAATCCGCGCAAATTCTTCACAACCTTGCAGGAAGCCGGCGCCGTACTGGCCGCGCGCCACCCCTTCGCGGATCACTACCCCTTCGATGACCAGGAAATCCGCGACATCCTGGCCGAGGCCGAGAAGCTCCGCGCCATCCCGGTGACAACGCGCAAGGATATTGTGCGCATTCCCCCGGCGCTGCGGACGGGCATTCAGGTAGTGAGCATTGCCCTTGCCTGGGATGACCCGGCGGAGATCGAGGCGCTGCTGGACAAGGCTTTGGCCCCTCAGGCTTGAAAAACCGTCCGGACGGTATAGTTGAGGGGTATGGATGGAACTACACCCACTGCCGATGCCCCGACGCGCATCCTCGATGCGGCTGAAAACCTGATCATCGCGCGCGGCGTTGCCGCGATGACGCTCGAAGCCGTCGCGCGGGAGGCAGGCGTTTCCAAGGGCGGTTTGCTGTATCACTTCGCCTCAAAGGAAGCGCTGTTGGAAGCGCTGCTCGGCCGGCTTTCCGCCTCCATTGCGCAGGAATTCGCCGCCTGCGTCGCCGCCCAACCGGAAGGCCCGGGTCGCGTGGCGCGTTCCATGCTGGAATGGGGCTTTGGCGAGGGTGAGATGGCCTGCAATGAACGCCATCAGCGCGCCGGCGCGGTGTTTCTGGCGGCCTTTCATCATGACCCCGCGCTTTTGGCGCCGATGCGCGCCGTGATTGCGGAAATGCGCGCGGCTGTCGCCGCTGATGGCCTGCCGCCCGGCCATGGCGCTGCCATCATGGCCGCCGGCGATGGACTGTTCATGGCGCGGCTCTTCAGCCTCTACACACCAAGTTCTGAGGAATTGGCACATATGCGCGGGGCACTTTCGGTGCTTTTGGGGGTGCGGCCATGACACGGCGCAGCAAGATCATCGCAGGGCTTTTGTTGCTGGCGATTGGTGGCGCCGGTTTTTGGCAATTGCGCGCGAGCCCGCCGCCGCCCGCGCCGGCACCTGTCGCTGCCTCTGGCCCGATTGGTGTTGGTGCCTTGGGGCGCGTTGAACCTGCCTCGCGCATTCGCCGCCTCAATCAACCAGGTGGCATGGCAGTGACGCGGCTTGATCGGCTGCTGGTGGCCGAAGGGGCCGAGGTGACGCAGGGGCAATTACTCGCGGAATTTGCCGATGCCGCCATGAAGGATGCCGCCGCCGCCCAAGGCCAAGCCGCCGTCGCAGAAGCTGAAGCCAATTTGGCGCGGCTGCGCGCCGCCGGGCGCCCCTCAGAGATCGAAGCACAGCGCGCGCGCATTGAAGCCATCACGGCGCAGGAAGAAATCGCGCTGCGTGATGCTGAGCGGGCAGAACGCCTGGTGCCAACTGGCGCGGGTGCCGTTGCAGCTGCGGATCGCAGCCGCGCCATGGCTGTAAGATTGGCCGCCGAAAAGCGCGAAGCCATGGCGGCCCTGGATACGCTGCTATCTTCCCGACCTGAGGATATTGCGCTTGCTGAAGCGCGCCTGGCCGGTGTGCGGGCAGCGGCCGCGAAGGCCGAAGCGGATGCCGAATTGGCCCGTGTGCGCGCGCCGATTGCGGGCACCATTCTGCGGATATTCGTCCGTCCCGGTGATCAGGTTGGCGCGGATGGCGTGCTCGAAATCGCTGATCTGTCCAAGCTTGAAGTGGTGGCCGATGTTTATGAGACCGATCTGCCGCGCGTGCGCTTGGGCGCCCCGGCGGAGGTCGTGGTGCCCGGTGAGGCGCGGCGCTTTGCGGCCCAGGTCAGCGCCATCGGCTGGACCGTCCGGCGCCAGACCCAGGCCAGCAATGACCCCGTGGCGGCGGTAGATGCGCGCACCGTCGAAGTGCGCCTGAGCTTGGATGAGGCCGGCGTGGCTGCCTTGCGTCGGCGGTCCAATATGCAGGTGCAGGTGGCAATCCGGCCGTGAATGCGCTGACCGAAAATCTGCGCGCGCCGCCGGTGGCGTCCGCGCCAGCGCCGCTCGGCAAGGGGCGGCTTTCACCCCTTGATTGGTTCTTCCTGCCCGCGCGCTTGGCGGCGCGGCAGCTTTTCTTTGAACGCGCGCGGCTGTTTTCCGCCATTGCGGGCGTGATGTTCGCTGCCGTTCTGGTCTTCATGCAGCTTGGCTTTCGCGCCGCCTTGTTTGACAGCGCGACCCGACTTTATGCCGCGATGGAAGCGGAATTGTTCCTGATGAATCCACTCACCATGGCAAGCTTCCGGCCAGAGACCATGCCGCGCATCCGCGCCCATCAGGCGCTTGCGCTCCCGGAAGTGGCGCAGGCTGTGCCCGTATATCTGACGCAAGCCGCCTGGCGCAGCCCGGAAACTGGCGCCAAGCGCGCCATTCAATTGATCGGCTTTGATGTTGAAGCGGGTGCGATGCGCTTTCCGGGCCTGGACAAGATATCGGACGCGCTGCGGCAGGTAGATGCGGTTGGTTTCGATGTGCGTTCGCGCCCGGAATTTGGTGATATCGCCAAGAAACTCGCCGAAGGTGGTCCGTTTGAGGTGCAGATCGGCAATCGCATGATGCGCCTTGTGGGCCTTGTGGAAATTGGCCCTTCCTTCGGCGCCGATGGCAATCTGGTGATGAGCGAGGTGAATTTCCGCCGCGTGGTGCGCGGGCGTGATCCCGCCAATGTTGACCTGATCGCCATTCGCCTGTTGCCGGGTGCCGATATTCAGGCTGCCAAGGAAAGGCTCAAGGCGCTATTGCCCGGTGATGTGCTGGTGCTGACGCAGCCGGAATTGGTGGCACATGAACGCCATTATTGGGAAACCGCGACCGCGATTGGCTTCATCTTTGGTTTTGGCAGCATCATGGGCCTGATTGTCGGCATGGTGATTGTCTATCAGATCCTGTTCAGCGACATCGCCAACCATCTGCGCGAATACGCAACGCTGAAGGCGATTGGTTATTCCAATTTCTATCTCGCGCGGGTGGTCATGGCATCCGCGCTCATCCTGGCAGTGCTTGGGTTTGTGCCGGGCCTTCTTCTCTCCATCTGGATGTATGATTTTGTCGGCGCCGCCACCTTTCTGCCGCTTGGCATGACATGGGATCGGACTGTCACCGTATTCCTGATGATCTTTGGCATGTGCGCGGTCGCGGGATTGCTCGCCATGCGCAAACTGCGTGATGCCAATCCGGCCGATATGTTTTCCTGATGCAAGCCGAACCCATCCGGATTGAGGCGCTGAACTACGCCTATGGCGAAGGTGAATTGCGCCGCCCGGTGCTCCGCGATGTTGCCTTGCAGGTGGGTGTGGGGGAGGTGCTGTTGCTCACTGGCCCATCAGGTTCGGGCAAGACCACGCTGCTGACGTTGATTGGCGCGCTGCGGGCCATGCAGGAAGGGTCCTGCACCGTATTGGGCGAGGAGTTATTCGGTGCGTCCGAAAGGGCGCGGGTGTCGCTCCGCCAACGTATTGGCTTCATTTTCCAGAACCATAATCTGCTGGGCGCACTGACCGCGCGGCAGAATGTCGCCATGGCTTTGGAAGTGGCGCCGCGACTTTCGGAAACTCAGCGCCTGCACCGTGCTGGCGAAATGCTGGCGGCGGTGGGACTTGCCGAACACGCGGATCGCCTGCCCGGCAAGCTTTCCGGCGGCCAGCGCCAGCGTGTCGCCATTGCCCGCGCCTTGGCCGGTGAGCCCGGCCTTGTCTTGGCGGATGAACCAACCGCGGCCTTGGACAAGGTTTCGGGCGCTGAGGTTGCGCATCTGCTGCGCGATTTGGCGAAATCCAATGGTGTGCCCATTCTGATGGTGACACATGACCCGCGCATTCTGGATATTGCGGATCGTGTCGTGACCATGGAGGACGGGCGCATTGTGGAGAAAACGTAATCTTATCCCGCGGCACACGGTTTTGATTGACACAGCCCGAATGGGACGGTGAATTGGCGCCTCTTCAACAGGAAAGAGGCCCCCCATGCGTAAATTCGGCTTCAAAGCCGCGCTTGCTGCGCTTTTTGCGACCTTCGCCGCGCCGAGCTTTGCCCAGCCTTCCGCCAGCCCAACGCTCGATGCCATCAGGGCACGTGGCACGCTGGTTTGCGGCATTCATAACGGCGTGGCGGGCTTTGCGCTGCCTGACAGCCGGGGCGTCTGGCAGGGCTTGGATGTGGATCTCTGCCGCGGTCTGGCGGTTGCGATTTTCAATGATGCGTCGAAGGTGCGCTTCGTGCCGCTGTCATCTTCAACGCGTTTCACCGCGCTTGGCGCGGGCGAAGTGGATGTGCTGTTCCGAACCTCGACGCAGACCATGCTGCGCGACACCACACTCGGCCTGCGTCATGCGGTGACCTATTTTTATGATGGCCATGGCTTCATGGTGAAGGCGGATGCCGGCATCAATAAGGTCGCCGAAATGCGCGGTGCGACCATCTGCCTGATCCAAGGCACCACGAATGAACAGGTGACGGCGGATTACTTCCGCAGCATCAATACGCCCTTCCAGGCAGTGGTGTTTGAACGCACGGACCAGGCCGTGGCTGCCCTGCAAGCGGGGCGTTGCGACAGTTTCGGCACGGATGCGTCGCAGCTCGCCGGCGTGCGGTCTTCCATGCCGCGCCCGGCCGATTGGACCATCCTACCGGAGCGGTTCTCCAAGGAACCTTACGGCGCCTATCTTCGCCGTGGCGATGACCAATGGTACGATATTGTGCGCTGGTACACCTATTCCATCATCGAAGCCGAGGAACAAGGCATTACCCAGGCCAATGCTGAACAGCAGCGCCGCAGCAGCACCAACCCGAATACGCGCCGCCTGCTGGGCGTGACACCGGAACTTGGCCAGTCACTGAAGCTTGATCCGGCCTGGGCCTATAATGTTGTCCGCGCCATCGGCAATTATGGGGAGCTTTATGAACGCACCATGGGCGACAAGAGCCAGGTGCAATTGCCGCGCGGCCCGAACCATCTTTGGACCACGCCGGGCGGCTTGATGTACGCGCTGCCGATGCGCTGATCAGTTTTTCTGCAATGAATGGCGTGACCCTTTATGAAGGGTCACGCTTTTTTTTCTGGCTGGCGTTACTTCACGATCGCGACACGCAACGCATTGGTCGTCCCCGGCGTGCCAAAGGGCACCCCCGCCGTCACCACCACCTCATCCCCGCTTTTGGCGAAGCCTTCATGCTGCGCGGCGCGTGTGGCGCGTGCCACCATTTCGGTCATGGAATGGATTTCGTGCACTTCCAGCGAATGCACACCCCAAATCAGCGCCATGCGCCGCGCGACGCTTTTGCTGGTGGTCAGCCCCAGGATCGGGCAATGTGGCCTTTCGCGTGCGACCCGAAGTGTGGTGGAACCGGTGGAGCTGAAGGTCGCAATCACCTCGGCTTCGATCGTCTCAGCCACCTGGCGCGCAGCGGTGGCGATGGCGCCGGCGCTGGAATGCTCGGGCGGTGGGCGCGCGGCATCGGTCAGGCGGCGCCAATCAGGGTCTTGTTCCACCCGCGCCACGATGCGGTCCATCATATTCACCGCCTCATAAGGGTATTGCCCGGCAGCGGTCTCGGCTGACAGCATCACCGCATCCGCGCCATCGAATACTGCGGTGCCGACATCTGACACCTCGGCGCGGGTTGGGCTCGGCGCAGTGATCATGCTTTCCAGCATTTGCGTTGCCACCACAACAGGTTTGCCGAGTGCACGCGCCGTGCGCACAATGCGCTTTTGCGCGAGCGGCACTTCTTCCGGGGGCAATTCCACGCCCAAATCGCCGCGTGCGACCATCACGCAATCAGTGAGCGCCATTATGGCATCAAGGTTTTCGAGTGCCTGCGGCTTTTCCAGCTTCACCATGATCCAGGCGCGCCCGGCGGCGATTTCCTTGGCCTCCGCCACATCTTCCGGGCGTTGCACGAAGGAAAGGCCGATATACTCAACGCCCTGGTCGAGCACGAAGGCGAGGTCCGCGCGATCCTTTTCCGTCAGCGCCGGAATGGGCAGCGCCACATCGGGCACATTCACGCCCTTGCGGTCCGAAAGCGGGCCGCCGACCACGACCTGGGTTTCCAGATGATCGGGGCGCTTATGCGTCACGCGCAGGCGAAGCTTGCCATCATCGAGCAATAGCGTGGTGCCGATTTGTGCCGCGGCGATGATTTCCGGATGCGGCAAATTGACGCGTCTGGCGTCACCCGGCGTCGGGTTCAGATCAAGCTTGAAACTCTGCCCCGATTGCAGCTGCACCCGCCCGGCCTGAAAGCGCCCGACGCGCAGCTTCGGCCCCTGCACATCGGCCAATATCCCGATGGGGCGTCCCACCTTGGCCTCGACGGCGCGGATGGTGGCGATGCGCGCGGCGTGATCCTCATGGCTGCCATGCGAAAAATTAAGGCGAAAGATATCGGCGCCAGCGCGGTGGAGGCGTTCGATCATCTCCGCGCTGCTGCTGGCGGGGCCCAGCGTTGCGATGATTTTGGTACGGCGCCGGCGGCGCAGAACGGGGCGGGCCACCATGCGGGGCGCTCCTGTGCTTGGTTCAGAATGGGGTGGGGCGGGCGCCAGATCGGGTCTCAGGCTTGCGGGCGGCAGGTTCAGCGCCTTGGCGATTTCCGACACACGATCTTCCGGAATGCGCTTCCACTGGGAAACGGCGGCGGTGGAAATGCCCAGAGCGGCGGCGATCTGCTTGACGGTGCCGCGCCGGGCGAGAAGGGCTTCGAGGGCTGGGTCACGCATGGCGGCATCTTAGCAAAATTAAGTTAAGGCGCCACCTAAAATCGGCGCGACTTAACTTTTAAAAGTTAAGCTACCAAAAGCGCGCGAAAATCATTCACATTGGTGAGCGTTGGCCCTGTCACCACCAGATCACCCAGGGTCTGGAACAGGCGATAGCTGTCATGCCCCGCCAACAAGGCGCGGGGATCAAGCCCAGAGGCGCGGGCGCGGGCCAGCGTGTCTGGGGTGGCGATGGCGCCGGCATTATCCTCCGACCCATCAATACCATCCGTGTCGCCCATCAAAGCCCAAATACCGGGGGCGCCGGCCAAAGCCAGCGTGCAGCCGAGCAGACATTCGCCATTCCGCCCGCCCTGGCCTGGCTTGAGGCTGCGGATGGTCACCGTGGTCTCGCCGCCCGAGAGCAGGATGGCCGGGCCGGGCAGGGGGTGGCCATGGGTCGCGGCGGAACGCGCCATGCCGGCAAGGGCTGTGCCCAATTCCCGCGCCTCGCCTTCCAAGGCATCGCCCAGAATCAGGGGCGTAAGGCCAAGGCCGCGCGCAGTGGTGGCCGCGGCTTGCAAGGCCATGGCAGGGGTGGCGATGAAGCGATAATCGGGCGTGCCAAGGCGCGGGTCGCCGGGTTTCGGGCTCTCCTCCACGCCTGCCGCCAGATGCGCCATCACCGCTGATGGTAGCTGCATGCCGTAATGCGCGATCAAGGCGCGGGCATCGGCAAAGCTGGAGGGGTCCGGCACGGTGGGGCCGGAGGCGATCACACTCGGGTCATCCCCCGGCACATCGGAAATCGCGAGCGTCACCACGCGCGCGGGATGCGCCGCTGCCGCCAGCCGCCCGCCGGAAAAGGCGGAAAGATGCCGGCGGATGCAGTTCATTTCATGGATGGTGGCGCCGGAAGCGAGCAGCGCCTTGTTCACCGCAATCAGCTCGTCCAGCGTAAGGCCTGGTGCTGGCAGCGTTGTCAGCGAAGACCCCCCGCCCGAGACCAGAAACAGTACCAGATCATCCGCCCCAGCACCGCGCGCCACTTCCAACAATGCCGCCGCGGCCTTGGCCCCGGCGGCATCCGGCACGGGGTGGGAGGCTTCCAGCACCTTGATCCGCCGTGTCGGGTAGCCATGGGCATAGCGGGTGACGACCAGGCCCTCGATCGGGGCATCGGGCCAGGCGGCCTCTACCGAAGCGGCCATGACAGCAGCGGATTTCCCGGCGCCCAGCACAATCACCCGCCCGCGCGGGCGTTCCGGCAAATGCCGCGCCAGCACCTGGCGCGGATCGGCGCTCGCTATGGCCGCGTCGAAGATTTGGCGGAGCGCTGCGCGGGCGGATGTATCGGTGATTGCCATGGCAAATATCCTCTTGAGGATGGAGTATGGCGAAGTCGCGCCGAATGGGCCATCTATGGGGAGAAAGGTTCAGGAGGTCCCCATGCCCGAAATCGACAAGGCAACCCAGACAGAGCTTGAAGCCGCTGCCTTCCGCCGGCTGGTGGAACATCTGCGCGGTCGCAATGATGTTCAGAATATTGATATGATGAATCTGGCGGGTTTCTGCCGGAATTGCCTGAGCAAATGGTATCGCGCCGCCGCCGAAGAAAAAGGCCTACCGCTGACCGACCCGGAAGCGCGGGAGATCATCTACGGCATGCCATACAAGGAATGGCAGGCGCAGCACCAAAAGGAAGCGTCGCCTGAGCAAAAGGCGAAATTCGCGGCTTCCGGGCAGGGGCAACATTGATGGCCAGCAACCCTAAAGCTAAAGCGTCTGGCTTGCATACCGAGGAACGCAGAATGGCTCAGGCCCCCAGCACGAAAGAAAATACGGAAGTCGGCGGGATCGCCGGCGAAAGGCTGCGGTCCATTGTGGAGCGGATTGAACGCCTGGAAGAAGAAAAAAAGGCACTGTCCAGCGACATCAAGGACATTTTCGCGGAAGCGAAATCCGCTGGCTTTGATGTGAAAGTGCTGCGCGCCGTGATCCGGCTGCGGAAGCAAGAACCCGCAGAAGTGGAAGAACAGGAAACGCTACTCGATCTCTATCGCCGCGCACTGGGCATGTAGGGCGAAACCAAAGCTGCGCGGCTATTCCACCGCCGCGCGGCGCTGGCCCGTTACGTTCCGGCTGCGCACATAATGCCCGGTATCGTTGCTCGGGTTATTGATATAGAATTCATCACGCGGGAAGACATCCGTAAGCGGCGCTTCCTCCCGCTTTTGCCCCGGCTGCCATTGCAACGGTGTTCCCGCGAATAGGCTCGCCCAATCGCTGAAATCCTTATTGCCCGCATGCAAATGCGCCAGATGAGCGGGACGCGCGAATTGCTCCGCAAGCCTTGCCGGATCGAAGGGGATTGGTTCGTTGGATCCGATCATCACACCCGCCGGCATCAACAGCAGCGCATGGGGAAAGACCGCGGCGAAGGTTTCCACTGCGCGCTGCGTTGGTGTCCACTGGATATATAGCCCGCCGGGCGCCAAACGCCGCCGCGCCTGGTCAATGAACTCCGCGCTGTACAGCAGGCCGGAATGGGAACCTTGCGGCAGAATCGCATCCGCCTCAATAATGTCGTATCGCCGTTCCTCCTTGGCCAGCGTCCGGCGCCCATCGCCATATTCCATCTGCCAGCGCGGATCCTTGAACATGCGCGCAATGGGACCATCCGGGTAATGCTGGCCGATTTCCTCCAAAGCTATCAGCACGGGTGCCACCAATTCAATGGCGCGAACCTGGCTTTCCGGGCGGATGCCTGCGGCCCAGGGCGTGCCGCCACTGCCAATCCCAATCACCAGCACATTTTTCGGATCTGGATGGATCAGCGGCCCGACCGCACCCAGGAATTGATGGATGGATAGGAAGGGAATGCGCCCCTGGCTGAAGCCCTGGATGAAGAAGGGGCCTTCCGCCACGCCATCCGCGCCCTTGCTGTCGCGGAAAAACGCCACGCCTGAGCGATCTTCCGCCCAGGCCACCATATGGCCCGGCCCTTCCGCATGCATGCGCGACCAAAGCCCGGCATTGCCCGGCATAAGCAAAAGCGCGAGTGCGGAGGCAATGGCAAGGCCGCCTTCGACAGGCCGCCGCCACCCCCCATGCCAAAGCCAGCCCAGCAGCAGCAAAAGCGAAAGTGCCGCCAGCAGTTTCAGCGTGCCCGCCGTGCCGAGGAAATGCAGGGTGATCAGGCCAGTGAAAATGGACCCCGCCGCATTGCCGGCGATATTGGCCAATTGCACCCAACCAACCCGCGTGCCGACACTCGCCAAATCCTGCTGCACGGCGCGCTGCACAAACGCAAAGGTCATGCCGATCAGGAAGGATGGCGGCCCCACCACGACCACGGCCAGGAAGATCATCATTGCCAGGGCCCCGCCATGCAGGCGCGAATGATCCACGGCCATCAGATCAGCAATCGGCCAATGCGGCATGGCGAGCCAAAGCGCGGCCAGCAACACCACGGCCAAAACAAAGCCGGCCCCCTGGGTGATGAAAAAGGCCGGGCGCGGGTCCTTCAGGTGCCGCACCATGCGGGCCGCGAAGGCCATGCCAAGCCCATCCGCCAGCAGGAAAATCCCAAGCACCGTCGGGAAAAGATAGGCGTGGTATTGCCCAACCTGGCCCATGATGCGGACCCAGAGGATTTCCAGCGCCACAATGACATAGCCCGACAGGAAGACGAGAAAGCACCAGAGCGGCAGGCTGCCAAAGGGCGCATCGCCATCCTTGGCGGCTGGGCTGGGGGCGGGCAAGGGCAGGCCACGCAGCTGCGGCAATAGGGAAAGCGCCAGGAGTGCTGCGAAAATCTCCAAGCCCGCCGCCAGCCAAAGCGCGCCGACAAAGCCGAGATTGCCAACCAGAAACCAACCACCAAGCAGCGCACCAAGCCCGGCACCAAAAGTGTTCAAGCCGTAAAGCAGGCCAATCCGTTCCGCGACCGTATCCAAGGCGGTGGAGACCGCACGCGCCAAAAGCGGCAGGGAAGCGCCCATCAGCGTGGTCGGCAGCACAAGCCCGGCGAAGCAAAGCACGAAGATCATCGCCGGGTCATCCACTACCCCGGCCAGATCGGTCGCCAGCCAATCATACAAAAACGCCTTGGACAGCAGGGCAAAAACACCAACGCCTATTTCCGCCAGCGCGAAGCCGATCAGCGCGCGCGCCGGGGTGATGCGGTCAGCGATCTTCGCACCAATGATCGAACCAATGCCAAGCCCGGCCAGGAAGGCGCCCACCACCAGCGCGGCAGAAATCGTGTCGGAACCGGCAAAAATGCCCAGCATCCGCTGCCAGACAATCTGACACAGCAGCGCGGCAAAGCCAGACGCGAAAAAGGCAACGGCCAAACGAGGCATGACCGGAAAGCTCCCCCAGAAGCGGTTTTTTCACCGCATCGTTAATTCTGGCGGCAAATTACGGCGAAATTACCGCATGACAAGTGCCCATCTTGCCCGAAGCCGTCCCTCGGCGCAGGCTGCCCCCCATAACGCCAAGTGGAGAGTCGGCAATGAATGGTGCGGAAAGCCTGGTCCATACACTCATAGGTAGCGGGGTTGATGTGTGTTTCTCCAACCCCGGTACGAGTGAGATGCATTTCGTGGCAGCCTTGGACCGTATTCCCGGGATGCGCTGCGTGCTGGGCTTGCAGGAAAATGTCGTAACCGGCATGGCGGATGGCTATTGGCGCATGGCGGAAAAGCCCGCCTGCACCTTGCTGCATTGCGGCCCGGGCCTCGCTAATGGCCTGGCCAATCTGCATAATGCGCGCCGCGCCCGGTCCGGCATTGTGAACATTACCGGTGACCACGCCACCTATCACCGCCCCTATGACGCGCCGCTGACCGCCGATACCGAAGGCTTCGCCCGCGGCGTTTCCGCCTGGGTGAGGACTTCAACCGATTCAACCAAGGTGGGGGCGGATGCCGCCGTGGCCGTGCAGGCCGCGCGGACCTCACCAGGGCAGATCGCAACGCTGATCCTGCCTGCCGATACCGCCTGGAATGATGGCGGCGTGGTGGCGCCAGCCCTGCCCGTTCCCGCCGTGCCCGAAGCGGACCCGCATGCCATCCGCAATGCCGCGCGCATCCTGCGCGAGAAGAAGAATGTGCTGATCCTGCTGGGCGGCCCGAGCCTCCGTGAAGGCGCGCAGTTGCACGCCTATCGGATCGCGGAAGCGACCGGCGCGCGGCTGATGGCGGAAGGCTCCAACGGTCGCACCCAGCGCGGGCGTGGGCGCATCGCCCTTGAACGCGTGCCCTATTACGTGGACCAGGCGGTGGATGCGCTGAAATGGGTGGAGCATTTGATCCTGGTGAATGCCAAGGCGCCGGTCGGCTTCTTTGGCTATCCGGGCAAGCCTTCCTTGCATTACCCGGCCAATGCCGAAGTGCATGTGCTGACGCGCTACGAACAAAATGCCGAAGTGGCCTTGGCCGCGCTGGCGGCGGAATTGAACGCGCCCGCCATTGCCATTCCGGATCGCGGCCCGCGCCCGGAAGTGGTGCGCGGTGCGCCAACGCCGGAAGGGCTGGCGCGCGTGTTGGGTGCACTGATGCCTGAAGATGCGATCATTGCCGATGAAAGTGTCTCCTACGGTCGTGGCTTCTTCCCCGAAACGCATAACGCGCCGCCGCATGATTGGCTGCAGATTACTGGCGGTGCCATTGGCTGCGGCATGCCCTTGGCAACCGGTGCCGCAGTGGGCGGCGGCGGTCGGCGCGTGATCAATATGCAGGCCGATGGTTCGGCCATGTATACGGTGCAATCGCTTTGGACTCAGGCGCGCGAAAAGCTGCCGGTGACCACCGTGATCATTTCCAATCGCAAATACGCGATCCTGCTTGGCGAATATCGCAATGTCGGCGCCAATCCGGGCCGCACGGCGATGGATATGATGGATCTCGGCAATCCTGATATCGGCTGGGTGAAAATGGCCGAGAGCATGGGTGTGGAAGCCGCGCAGGCGACCACACTTGATCAGGTCGCTGACATGATGAGCCAAAGCTTTGCCCGTCCGGGCCCTTTCCTCATTGAATTGGTGGTGTGAACATGGATATGCAGCTTGCCGGCAAGCGTGTGCTTGTCACGGGTGGATCAAAGGGCATTGGGCTCGCTTGCGCGGAAGCCTTCGCGCGGGAGGGCTGCGACATTGTGCTTTCGGCGCGCGATGCGGCGGCACTCGCGACCGCTGCCGATAAGGTGCGCGCACTCGCACAGGTGCGGGTTGAAACGCTCGCCGCTGATCTTTCGAAGGTGGAAGAACGCGAAAGGCTGCATGCCGCCTTTCCGGATATTGATGTGCTGGTGAATAATGCCGGCGCCATTCCATCGGGGCGCTTGCAGGATATTTCGATCCAGCGCTGGCAGGAAGCCTGGAGCCTGAAGGTGTTTGGCTACATTCATCTCTGCCAGCTCTATCTGCCGGCGATGGAAGCGCGGAAGGCCGGCGCGGTGGTGAATATCATCGGCATGGCCGGGCGTTCGCCCAAGGCTGGCTATATTTGCGGCGGCGCGGGCAATGCATCGCTGATCGCCTTCACCCAGGCTTTGGGTGCCGCGACGCAGGCCAATGGCGTGAAGGTGGTGGGGATCAATCCCGCAGTGACCAAGACCGATCGCATGATCACCCAAGCGCGCGTCAATGCGAAGCTGAAATTCGGCGATGAGGAACGCTGGGCGGAAACCATCACCGGCCTGCCTTTCAATCGCCCGATTGAATCAGCCGAAATCGCCGATCTGGCGGTGTTTTTGGCCAGCCCGCGCGGTGTTTATGTGAATGGCACGGTGGTGGATGTGGATGGTGGGGGGATGTGGCGCGCCTGACGCGTCACTTCTTCCAGGGCGTGCGCCGCCACATCTGACCGTAGGTGGCGTATTGCTCATCCACGAAGCGGCGCATGGTGGCGCGGTTCATGTGCCGCACAATCAGGAAATCCCGTTCCGCTATGGCACGGAAATCCGGGTCTTCCGCCGTGCGGCGCACTGCTTCTTCCCAACGCGCCAGAATGGGTTCGGGCGTCGCGGCGGGCAGGGCGAAGCCGCGCGCTGAACCCGCTGCCAGCGGGAAGCCCGCTTCCGCCACCGTCGGCAAATCTCCGGCCTTGTCCCAGCGCTGCTTTTCCATCAGCGCCAGCACCCGAAGGCTGCCTTGCAGATGCGCGCGCACGGTCAGGCTGACAGTGGAAATGGACCCCACCACATGCCCACCCTGGACCAATTGCATCGCCTGACCCGCCCCCGTGGTCGGTAGCCAGGTAAACCGCGCACCAGAAGCGTTTTCCAACTGCATCAGCGCCAGATGCGGCGCGCTGCCAATGCCGGCACCGGCCATGGTGATTTCCTCGGGCTTGGCGCGCGCGGCTTCAATCAGATCGGTCAGGCTGCGATAGGGCGAATTGGGGGCGACGAAGATGGTGTAGGGCTCATCAGTCAAAAGCCCGACATAGGCGAAGCTTTCCACACTGTAGCGCGGCGTATTGTCATAAAGCGCCGTCACCAGCGCAGGCAGCGATACCAGCGCCGCGATGCGGCCATCCGGCGCGGCGGCCGAGACCTCATTCAACATGATCATGCCGCCGGCACCTGGGCGATTGACGACGATGATCTGCTGGCCGCCCAGATATTTCTCGAGAAAAGGCGCGGCCATGCGCGCGGCGAGGTCAATATTCCCGCCCGGCGTGAAGCCCACCATGATCTGGATCGGCCTTTCCTGGGCCTCCGCTCGGATGGCGGGTGCCGCCAACCCCGCCGCCAGCACTGCGCGCCTGCCGATCATGCCAAAGCCCCCCTTGGTGCAACTGGATTACAGCGCGGCCCACGGGCACTGGGCAAGGAAAAAACTTGCGCATTGCTGGGCTTGATCTAACCTTCGCCCATTCCCGCTGTGGAGGCCCCCATGCTGCGCTTCAGCAATTTCCTTTTCCCTGAAAGCCGCGAACCTGCCGGCGATCATCGCGTGATCGCGGAAAGCATCGCGGAAGCGAAGCTCTGTGATGAGCTTGGGGTGGAAGTGCTCTGGCTCGCCGAACATCACTTCGATGGCAATTGCGCCTATGTGGACCCGGTGACTTTCGCCGCTGCCGTGCTTTCGGCCACCAAGCGCATAAAAGTTGGTTTTGCGGTGGCGCAGGTTTCGCTGCATCACCCGATGCGGCTCGCGGAGCAGATGTCGCTGTTGGATAATCTATCGGGCGGGCGCGTGATTGTCGGGCTGGGGCGCGGCACGGCGTACAACGTCTATGAATACCAGGGCTATGGCATTCCGGCAGAGGAAGCGCTGGAACGCTATGAGGAAGCCGAGGGCATTATGCTCAAGGCCTGGACCAGCCCGGATGGCTTTCAGCACAAGGGCAAGTTCTGGGATTTGAATGTACCGCGGTTGCGCCCCGTGCCCTTCACCAAGCCGCACCCTTATGTGATCCGCGCTGCATCATCCGAAGATGGCGCGCTGCATCTGGCGCGGCGTGGCCTGCCCTTCCTGATGAATGTGCAATCGCTGGAGGTGACGCAAAAGCGCCTCGCGGCCTATCGCGCGACGCTGACCGAGGCGGGTTTCGATGCCGCGCATATCGCGCATTGCTTTGCCGAAAGTTGGGTCTGGCGCAATGTGGTGGTGGCGGAGACGGATGAGGAAGCGCGGCGCATCGCGATCCCTGCCTTTGAGGCGATGCAGGCACAGCGCAGGGCAATGCGGGAGAAGATCTACGCCGAACAGGGCGTGATCATGAAAAAGGAAACCGCACCGCCCGCGCGCACCAATCCGGAACATGCGCTGATCTGCGGCACGCCCACCACAGTTGCCGCGCGCATGGCGGAGATTGAGGCGACCGGCGTTGGCGGTGTGATCTGTTCCTTCCGCCTTGGGCCGATGAGTGCCGAGGTGACCAACAACTCCATCCGCCTTTTCATGGAACAAGTGGCCCCGCGCTTCGCCGGCCCCATGCGGCAAGCAGCGGAATAGGCGCGCGACATCCGGGCATTGGCCCGGCCAGAACCCAACGGGGGGCAAGATGCGTTTCACAAGGAAGGTTGCGCTGATTACGGCCGCCGCCAGCGGCATTGGCCGCGCCAGCGCCGATATCATGGCCAGCGAAGGCGCGCTGGTGGTGATGGTGGATAAGGATGAGGCGAAACTCTCTGCCGCCGTCACCGCCATCAATGGCAGCATCGCGGCGCATGGCGGCGCGGCGGAAGCGATGCCCGCCGACGCCTTGGATGAGGCGCAGGTGAATGCGCTGGTCGCTGATATCGCGCGCCGCCATGGCCGGATTGATATTCTGGTGAATGCGGTGGGCGGCAGCACCATCATCGCCGATCCCGCCGCCACTACGGAAAAATTGACGCTCGCGGAATGGCAGGCGCTGCTGCATTTCAATCTGACAGGGACCTTCCTGTTCACCCATGCGGTGCTGCCGGTGATGCAGCGGCAGAAATCGGGCAAGATCGTCAACCTTGCTTCCATCGCTGGGCGTGGTTTGAGTGAGGCAAGCTCCTCAGCCTATGCCACCGCCAAGGGTGGGATTGCAGCCTTCACCAAGAAGCTTGCGATGGAACAGGGGCCGAATGGCATCAATGTGAATGCGATTGCGCCGGCGACGACTCTCACCGAACGCATCGGTCCGCGTTGGCATCAGAAGCCGCCGGAAGAACGCGAAGCGGATATCAACCGCACCCCGCTGCGGCGCATGGGGCTCGCGCGTGATCAGGCAAAAGTGCTTTGCTTTCTCGCTTCATCGGATGCGGATTTCGTCACTGGCCTCACGATTGATGTAACGGGGGGGATTTGATCATGGCGGAGAAGATCGGTTTTGTCGGCCTTGGTGCCATGGGTGGGCCCATGGCGCGCAATCTGCTGAAGGCCGGCTTTGGCCTGGTGGTGCATGATATTGATCCGCGCAAGGTGCAGGCACTGTCAGAAGCGGGCGCCGAGGTTGCGCATGCGCCGGAAGCTATTGCGCGGCAATGCAACCATTCCGTCTGCATGGTGGAGACCACCGCCCAAGCGGAAGCCGTGATCCGCGGTTTCGCCGCCGGCGCCGCAGCTGGGCATATCGTGATCTGCATGAGCACGGTAGATGTCACCGTGCTGCGCGCGCTTGGTGCGGAATTGGCTGCCAAGGGCATCATGCTGCTGGATGCACCGGTTTCCGGTGGCACCAAGGGTGCGGCAGCGGGCACGCTTTCGGTGATTTGCGGTGGCCCGGCTGAGGCTTTTGCAGCCTGTGAAGCCATGTTCCGCGCCATGGGGGAGAATGTTTTTCACATGGGTGATCTTGGCGCCGGCCTCGCCATGAAGCTCATCAACAATATGCTGTTGCAGATTCAGGTGGTGGCGATTGCCGAAGGCATGGTGCTCGGCGCCAAGGCCGGCCTTGATGCTGAGCGGGTGATTGAAGTGCTGCGCGTCAGCACCGGCCGATCAGAAGCGTTGGAACGTTCCGGGCCACGCATGGTAGCGCGGGATTTCTCGCCGTCTGGTACCACCGATATTTCCTATAAGGATCAGGAATTGCAGACCGCGCTCGCCAAGGCGCTTGGCGTTCCCATGATGCTCGCGAATGTATCGCAGCAATTCTATCAAATGGCGCGCACGGCAGGCTATGGCAAGGAAGATGGGTCCGCCGTGGTAAAGGTGATCGAAGGCTTGGCCGGCGTGACGCTTGGCGCAAAGCGGGGCTGATCCCCGCGCATCACGCCCGCGCGGGCACGTGCATCTCTGCCTTGCCCAAAGCGGAAAGCGCTGTCGCCACAATCTGCGGCGCATTCAGCCCGGCTTGGTCATATTGCTTGCGCGGTGCATCATGATCAATGAAGACATCCGGCAGGCACATGGGGCGCAATTTCAGCCCGCGATCCAGCAGCCCATGCGTCGCCAAATGATGCATGACAATGCCGCTGAAGCCTAGCATGGAGCCCTCTTCAATCGTGATCAGCACTTCATGCTCACGCGCGAGGCGCTCCACCAAGGCAGTATCCAAGGGCTTAGCGAAGCGCGCATCGGCAACCGTGCAGGAAAGCCCATGGCTTGCCAATTCATCAGCTGCCTTCAGGCATTCCTGCAAGCGCGCGCCATAGGACAGGATCGCAATCGCAGTGCCTTCGCGCAGCACGCGCCCCTTGCCGAGTTCGAGCACCGAACCGCGCTTGGGTAATTCAAGACCAAAACCCTCACCACGCGGATAGCGGAAGGCCGAAGGCCGATCATCAATCGCGGCAGCGGTCGCGACCATATGCATCAGCTCCACCTCATCGGCGGCGGCCATCAGCACCATATTGGGCAGGCAGCCAAGATAGGCGATATCGAAAGACCCCGCATGGGTCGCGCCATCTGCGCCAACCAAGCCCGCGCGGTCCATCGCGAAGCGCACCGGCAGGGATTGCAGCGCCACATCATGCATAATCTGGTCATAGGCGCGCTGCAAAAAGGTGGAATAGATCGCGCAAAAGGGCTTGAGGCCCTCGGTCGCAAGCCCCGCCGCGAAAGTCACCGCATGTTGTTCCGCGATGCCGACATCAAAACTGCGGCGCGGGAATTTCTTGGCGAAGGCATCAAGCCCCGTGCCGGATGGCATGGCGGCATTGATGGCGACGATGCGATCATCGGCTTCCGCTTCCGCAATCAGCCCATTGGCGAAGACCTTGGTGAAGGAAGGCGGGCCGGGCGGCGCCTTGGCCTGTTCGCCGGTGACGACATTGAATTTCACCACGCCGTGATATTTGTCGGGCGAGGATTCCGCCGGCGCATAACCCTTGCCCTTTTGCGTCACCACATGCAGCAGGATCGGGCCTTGCTGATCCCGATCCCGCAGATTGCGCAGAATGGGCAGCAGATGATCAAGATCATGCCCGTCCACCGGGCCGACGTAATAAAAGCCCAATTCCTCAAACAGCGTGCCGCCGGTCAGCAGCCCGCGCGCATATTCATCAGCACGGCGTGCGGCGCGCTCCAAGGGGGCCGGGAAGCGCCTGGCCAACCGCGCCATCATATCGCGTAAGGAAAGGAAGGGGCGCGATGAAATCAGCTTGGACAGATAAGCACTCATCGCGCCAACGGGCGGCGCGATGGACATGTCATTGTCGTTCAGGATGACAATCAGATTGGCCTTGGATGCGCCGGCATTGTTCATGGCCTCATACGCCATGCCGGCACTCATGGACCCATCGCCAATCACGGCAATGACATTGCGTTCCTTGCCCTGCAATTGGCTGCCAATCGCCATGCCAAGCCCGGCGGAAATGCTGGTCGAGGAATGCGCCGCGCCAAAGGGGTCGTATTCGCTCTCACTCCGCTTGGTGAAGCCGGAAAGCCCGCCGCCTTGGCGCAGCGTGCGGATACGGTCGCGCCGCCCAGTCAGGATCTTATGCGGATAGGCCTGATGCCCAACATCCCAGATCAGCCGGTCATGCGGCGTGTCGAAAATCGCATGTACTGCGACGGTCAATTCCACCACGCCAAGTGATGCGCCAAGATGCCCGCCGGTCACGGACACCGCGTCAATCGTCTCGGCGCGCAATTCTTCGGCCAGGCGTTTCAACTGATCGCCGGAAAAATTTCGCAAATCGCTTGGAATGGTTACGCGATCCAGCAGCGGTGTGACAGGACGGTTCATTCAGCTTCTCCGCGCGATGGTATAATCCGCAAGCGCGCGCAAATGCGCCGCCGCATCCCCGAAAGCATCCAGATGATCCTGCGCTTGCGCGGCAAGCCGTTCCGCTTGCAGCCTCGCGCGTTCCAGCCCCAAAAGCCCGACCAGAGTGGCCTTGCCCGCATCGGCATCCTTGCCGGTGCGCTTGCCGGTTTCCTCGGCCGATGCGGTCGCATCAAGCACATCATCGGCAATCTGAAAGGCAGCGCCCAGATCGCGGCCATAGGCGCAAAGCGCATGGCGCAACTGGATCGGCGCCTTGCCAAGGATGGCGCCTGCTTCGGCGGAAAATTCAATCAGCTTGCCGGTCTTCAGCAATTGCAGCCGGCCGATTTCCGCCTCTTCCAAAGGC
>JADCFP010000049.1 GCA_020249465.1 Roseomonas sp.
AATTATATCTTTATGTGGGAAAGCGCTTCCACCTGGTCGAGTTTTTGGAATACGCTGCTGGTTTCGGGTATCGGTGCGGCCATTGGGGTGGCGCTTGGGCTACTGTGTTCATACTTCACCTTGCGCCTTAAGCCCGCCGGCCATTCTGCGCTGGATTTTATTACTGTCCTGCCTTTCGGTGTGCCTGGCATCGTCATCGGCCTCGGGCTTCTCTGGGCCTATGCGTATTTGCCCATACCGCTTTACGGCACTTTGGCTGTGATCATCATCGCCTTCGTGACGCGTTTCTTGCCCTATGCGGTAGAAACTGTGGGCGGCCAGATGGTGCAAATTGATCGTTCACTTGAAGAGGCTGCCTGGGTTGCAGGTGCGACGCGGCTTTCCGCTGCGCGGCGGATCATGCTGCCCTTGGTCGCACCTTCGGTACAAGGGGCTTATTTTTTGCTGTTCATGGCATTCTTCAGGGAGATATCCGCCGCGATCCTGCTTTATGCGGCGGATACCAAAGTCATATCGGTGTCGATCTGGGCATTCTTTGAACAGGCAAATTGGGGCCAGGCCAGTGCGCTTTCGGTGGCGGCGACACTCATCATATTCATGTCACTTCTGGTTATCGGTTGGCTTGTCCCGGCTGGGCGACGTTTCTGAAAGGAAGCATGGGGTGGGTATCTCAATTGTCAATCTCGCACGACATTATGGCGCGGTGCGCGCGATTGATGGGGTATCTTTTGACATTGCCGATGGGGAATTTGTCTCGCTGCTTGGCCCTTCGGGCTGCGGCAAGACCACCACGCTTCGCTGCATTGCCGGGCTTGAAGACCCGACAATGGGTTCGATTGCGCTCGATGGTCGCATTGTTTCGGCGCCGGCAAAGGGTCTTTTGGTGCCAACCCATGAACGGCAGGTTGGCATGGTATTTCAATCCTATGCGGTCTGGCCGCATATGACCGTGCGCGAGAACGTCGCCTTTCCGCTTACAATCCGGGGCGCTGATAAGGCCAAAATAGAACATGAAGTTCGAGAAGCGCTTGGTCGCGTTAGTATGGGCCATCTCGCGGATCGGCATCCATCACAGCTGTCGGGCGGCCAGCAGCAGCGTGTTGCCTTGGCGCGCGCGATTGTTGGCAACCCCCGCGTGCTGCTTTTTGACGAGCCGCTGTCCAACCTTGACGCAAAGTTGCGCGAGGAAATGCGGGGCGAGATTCGGCAATTGCAGCGCCGGCTTGGCATAGCCGCTGTTTATGTCACGCATGATCGGGAAGAAGCGCTTTCAATGTCCGATCGCGTCATTGTCATGAATGCTGGAAAGATTGCCCAGATCGGATCGCCAAAAGAACTTTATCATCGCCCCATCAACCGATTCGTTGCTGATTTTGTCGGTAAGGTCGGCTTTCTGCAACTTCAGCGCCAGGGAGATGCGTGGGTGATTGCTGATGGCACGACAATACTAACACAAGGCGAAGGCGCTGGGTCCAGTGCGGCGCTGGCAGCCATTCGTCCAGAGAATATTCGCCTTGCCCTTGCTACGGAAACGCAGGTAAGCAAGACCCAGCTGCGCGGGCGCATTTCTCAGGCGCATTATCTTGGTCCCTATACCGAGTATCATCTGGAGATCGCTGGCGATACGCTGCGTTGCTACGCGCAGGAAGATTTCGATATTGGGTCTGAAGTAATCGCTACGATTGCACCCGATGATATCGTGCTATTATCGGACTAGAGTCGCCAGGATGATTGTTCTTTTGGCGCTCACCTGCACGACATGGAATGACTCGGTCATCCTTTTTCGTCGAATGAGCAAACCTGCGAACTTGACAATGGATGATCTTGGCCAATCAGCGACACGAAGGGAGAAAGATTGAAGCGGGTATGGTGTGGCTGAAATTCTTACATAGTTGTCGCGAAGCAAGATTGTTCTACATCATTCAGGCAGGATCAAATCACCGCCTACCACGAGGGCTTCAATCTCGGCGATACTAAAGCCCGCTTCTTCCAATACGGCGCGCCCATCCGCGCCAAAGGCCGGGGCAGGACCTTCAACATGCCCAGGCGTACGCGAAAACCAGGCTGGAATGCCTGGGAAACGCATGCGTCCATGTCGGGTTTCCTGTTCCAGGAAAAAACCTGTTGCAGCCAAATGCGGATCCTGCAGCAGATCAGCGGTGTCATTTACCGGGGCGGCTGGGATGCCGGCGCGTTCAAAACCCTCCAACCAGGCAGCCGTAGTGCGTGTGGTGAGCGTAGCGGCGACATGGCTGTAACATTCGTCAATGTTTTCTGACCTGCCTTTGAAACTTCCAAAACGCGGATCGCGCGTCCATTCTGGATGGCCGATCAGATCAAAGAAGGCGCGCCATTGCTTGTCCGTATAGACCAAGGCTGCGATCCAACCATCCTCTGTGCGATAGGGACGACGCTCGGGCGATGCGGCACGCGGGTAGACAGGTGGCCCCATGGGAGGATCAAACAGCGCACCATTGATGTGGTCGGTCAGGACGAAATTGGCCATGGTCTCAAACATGCCAACCTCGATCTCCTGCCCCTCATCGGTGCGGGCGCGGTGCAGCAATGCCATCAGTATGGCGTAAAGTACGGTCAGGCCGGAGACCTTGTCCGCAACCAGGGTGCCCGAATAGCTCGGCTTGCCTTGCATCAGCGCTTGGATGCCGGCCATGCCGCTGATCGCCTGAATGATGTCGTCATAAGCCGCCTTTGGCGCGTAGGGCCCACGGCGCGAAAAGCCATATACATTGGCGTAGATGATGCGCGGATTGGCAGCGCTGACATCGGCATAGGTAAGGCCAAGCCGCGCTATCGCCTCAGCGCGCATGGAATGGACAAAAACATCCGCACCTGCTGCCAGGCGCAGCAGTGCGGCGCGCGCCGCAGGTCTTTTGAGATCAAGCGCTATGCCGCGCTTGCCACGATTGAGATTGAGAAACATCACACCTTCACGCGGTGCGCGCATCAAAGGTACTTCGCGCGTTGTATCACCCTCTGGCCCTTCCACCTTGATGACCTCGGCGCCGTGATCCGCCAGAATTTGTGTGCAAAAGGGCCCCATCAGAACCTGCGTCAGATCCAGCACCTTGAGACCGGCAAGACTACCAAAACGGCGGCTGGGCTGATCTGTCATCGGGGGCTCTCCTTCAGGGCGCGCTCCAGCATATCACGTGCAGTAGGCGCGGCGATGGCCATGATACGAAGGGCCCTTTCACGTTCTGACGCGCCACGCAGGTCCGCCACCCCATATTCGGTGACGATCAGGTCAACATCAGCACGCGATGTGGTAACGGGGCCATTCAGATGGGCAACAATGCGACTCTGGCCGTCAGCGGTAACTGCGGGCAGCGCAATGATGGACGCCCCAGCAGCAGAACGCGCAGCGGCGCGTGCGAAATCCGCTTGCCCGCCAATACCGCCAATGATGGTGGCGCCAATACGTTCGGCATTGACCTGACCAGTCAAATCAACCTGGGCGGCCGCATTAATGGCGAAAAGGCGCGGTAATCGCGCCAAGACAGCTTCATGATGCGTGTAGGATGATGGCTTGACTGCCAGCGCTGCATTGTGATGCGCGAAGCGGTGCAGCGCTGCACTGCCAACCAAAGTGGTGGTAACGCTGATGCCCGTGTCAATCGGCTTATGCGCATTGTTGATGACGCCCGCTTGCATCAGGGCCATTGCACCATCACCCAGAATACCGGAATGCAATGCCAGATTGCGATGATCACGAAGGGTGGCCAGCACGGCTTCGGGCAAGGCCCCAAGACCTGTCTGGATTGTTGCACCATCCGGGATCCTGCTGGCGATATGGGCGCCAATTGCACGCTCAACCGCATTGGGTTTCGCGGCAGGCAGAAGATGCGGCATACGGTCAGTTTGGATGCTTGCCGTCAGCCGCGATGCGGGAATGCGCGCATGCCCTGCCGTATCGGGCAGATGCGGCGTGATTTCGGCAAGCACGATCCGCGCGCGCGCCACCGCCGCATCCATGTAATCCACGCAGGCGCCAAGGCTATGCGTTCCAGATACATCAGCAGGCGGCAGCAACAAGAGAACAGCGTCGCAACGAATATGCCCTTCGGCAATCATGCGATGCACTTGGCCTCCATGGATTGGCACAACATCCAACACCCCAGCACTGGCAAGGGCGCGAAAACTGCCAAGACCACCCAGTCCGCGCATGGCGATATGGTCCGCATGCTCGGGCCGCAGGATACGGCCAAGGCCCGTACCGAGAAAAACGCTCACGCCTCCAAGCGATGCGCGTTGTTCAACCAAGGCTTCTACAAGCGTTGGCGGTTCGCCAGTTACCTGTCCCCAAAGAATGTGGTCGCCGGGGCGCAGATAACGCGCAAGTTCAAGCGCGTGGGTCAATAGGACTTCGGTTGGCCGAGTACACGTTCGGCGATGTGCGATAGAATCAATTCGCGCGAAACAGGCGCGATGCGCGGGATAAGGCTTTCACGCAAATAGCGTTCCACGTGATATTCCTGCGCATAGCCCATGCCGCCATGGGTCATGACGGCGGTTTCACATGCACGGAAGCCGGCTTCGGCCGCCAGATACTTTGCGGCATTGCTTTCAACGCCGCATTCCCGCCCGGCATCATAAAGCCAGGCCGCCTTCCAAACCATGAGTTCAGCGGCCTCCAGCTCAGCCCAGTTGCGTGCAAGCGGGTGTTGAATGGCCTGGTTCTGCCCGATCGCACGCCCGAAGACGCGCCGATCCTTGGCGTATTGCGTTGCCTTGCGCAGGGCCGCACGGCCAATGCCCACAGCCTCGGCCGCGATCAAGATGCGTTCAGGGTTCATGCCGTGCAGAATGGCCTGGAAGCCCTGGCCTTCTTCACCGATACGATCTTCCATCGGGATTTCGAAGCCATCAAAGAAGACCATATTCGAATCTACCGCATGGCGTCCCATTTTTTCAATCAGACGGATCTCGACCTTGCTGCGGTCTATTTCCGTGTAAAAAAGCGTCAGACCATCAGTCTTGCGGCGCACCTGATCAAGCGGTGTAGTGCGGGCCAGCAGGAGCATCTTATTGGCCACCTGCGCCGTGGAAATCCACATTTTCTGCCCATGCACCACATAGCCATCATTGCGACGTTCGGCGCGTGTCTTGAGCTGCGTGGTATTCAGCCCGACATCAGGTTCGGTCACGGCAAAACAAGGTTTGTCCTTGCCTGCAATCAAGGGTGGCAGGAAGCGCTGCTTTTGCGCTTCTGTACCGAAGAGAATGACTGGGTTGAGCCCGAAGATATTCATATGCAGGGCCGAAGCCCCCGACATACAGGCGCCAGACGCCGCAATTGCCTCCATCATCAGCGCGGCTTCGAATATGCCAAGCCCGCCCCCGCCATATTCAACGGGCATGGCAATGCCAAGCCAGCCGCCAGCCGCCATGGCGGCATGAAAATCATGAGGAAACACACCCTCACGGTCGCGGGCAAGCCAATAATCATCCGAGAAATCGGCACAGATTCGGCCGATCTGTTCGCGAATGGCAATCTGTTCATCCGTCAAAGCAAAATTCATGGCTCATGTTCCTCTGGGGCAAGGATGCTTCGATGGTCGCCACGCGTCAACGCAGCGCTTGACGCTGCCATTCGTCAGAACCTAGGCTCATTATCAATCAGACACCTGATGACAGGTGCCGGGGGGAAGACATGGTGTTTCGCACGCCTCTGCGGCGGCGCCTTTTGCTGGCGGCGCCCGCTATCTTGATCGGCACTCAGCTGCGGGCGCAAACTTGGCCGGATAGGCCTTTGCGCCTTGTAGTGGCCTTTCCCGCTGGCAGCCTGACTGATGTGTTGGCGCGCCTGCTGGCCGAGCCACTCGGCCAGCGCCTGGGCCAACCCGTTGTGGTGGATAATCGCGCGGGCGGCAATGGTACGGTCGGCACCATCGCTGTCCAACAAGCAGCGCCTGATGGGAATACGGTGCTGATCATCAGCACCAGTGCCGCTTCAGTTAATCCGCATATTTTGCGCCGCCTTCCCTTTGATCCGGTGCGGGACTTCACACATATCGGTGCCATAGCAGAAGCACCCTATTTGCTGGTGGTACCCGCGCAAGGACCTGACATGACCCTTGCGCAGCTTTTTGATCGCGCACGCGCCAGACCAGGAGAACTCAATTTCAGTCATGGCAATGCAAGCGCTTTGATCATGACCGAAGTCATGGCGCGCCGTGCCGGCATACGCCTGACGGCGGTGCCCTATCGCGGCGGTGCTGAAGCGCTGACCGATGTGGCGACTGGCCGAATTGACTGTACTTTTACGGATTTTGCCAATGGCCTTGCTCAGGCGCAGGGTGGGCGCGTGCGCGGCATTGCGCAATCCGCCGGGCAACGCACGCCACTCGCGCCCGATGTGCCGCCTGTGGCAGAAATTCTTCCAGGCTACGACATCAATGTCTGGTTCGGCCTTTCCGCGCCGGCCGGCACGCCAGAACCCGTCGTCAGGCGCTGGAATGAAGCCTTGAATGCCGCCTTGCGCGATGAGGTTGTGGTCACTCGGTTGCGCCAACTTGGCTTCCTGCCTTTCACGCAAACTCCGGAGCAATTCGGCCAGTATATCCGCACGCAACTGGCGGCCTGGGGTGAATTGGTGCGGATTGCCGGGGTAGAGCAGCAATAATGGCTTACGCATGCCAAAGGATCATCTTGCCCAATAAGAATTTTGTCGTGCTGCGTAGCCGACAAACCCCGCATTGCATCTGATGCACTGCGCCATGGCGTAAAGGAGCTTTCATGCCCGGTTTGTATTTTGAGGATTTTTCGGAAGGACAAGGTTTTGATCACGCTTTGTCGCGTACCGTCACCGAATCCGATAACATCACCTTCAGCCTCATGACTCTCAACCCACAGCCTTTGCATATTGACCGGCATTTCGCCGAAAACACCGAATGGGGTCAGCCGCTTTTCAATAGCCTGATGACACTCGCGATCATGATCGGCATGTCGGTCAGTGATACAACTCTTGGCACCACCATCGGTAATCTTGGCATGACTGAAGTGCGTTTCCCGAAACCCGTCTTTCATGGCGATACCTTGCGGGCGCGTACGCGCGTGATCGCAAAGCGGGAAAGCAAGTCGCGCCCCGATGCGGGCCTTGTCGAATTTGAGCATGAGTGCCTGAACCAAAAGGGAGAGATCGTGGCGACTTGCAGGCGGATGGCCTTCATGCGTAAACAACCGGCGTTAGCCTGATGCGCAGCTGGCTTTTTGTTCCGGGCGATAGCGAGCGCAAATTCGCGCGAGCCATGGAAAGCGCGGCTGATGCCCTGATCATTGATTTGGAAGACAGCGTGCTTCCTGCGAATAAGGTCGCCGCCCGCGGCATGACGCTTGCCATGCTGAAGGTGCCGCGCAGCCACAAACAGCTTTGGGTAAGGGTAAATGCCCTGGATACGGGCCTTTCATTGGAAGACCTTGCGGCTGTCATGCCCGCGGCGCCTGATGGCATTGTCGTGCCGAAATGCGCTGATGCGGCACAGGTCCGCCAGATCAGTCATTGGCTTGATGCCTTTGAAGCCGCGTATCTTTTGAAAGCCGGGGCTACCCGCATCCTGGCCATCGCTACCGAGACAGCGGCATCGGTGTTCGGATTGGGCGGCTATGCTGAGGCGGGGCCTCGCCTTGCAGGACTGACTTGGGGCGCAGAAGATTTATCGGCGGATATCGGCAGCCTTGCCAATCGCGCTGATGGTACCTGGCTTGGCACCTATCGTCTGGCGCGTGAGCTTTGCCTTTTGGGCGCAGCGGCAGCTTGTGTGGCGGCGATTGATACGGTCCATGTTGCCATCAATGACATTGATGGCGTGGCGGCGGATGCGCGGGCAGCCCGGCGCGATGGCTTTTCGGGCAAGATGGTTATTCACCCAAGCCATATCGCCGCTGTCAATGCAGCCTTCACACCTGCGCCAGAGGAATTGGCCTGGGCCCGACGTGTAGTCGCTGCCTTTGCGGAAGAAGGGGCTGGCGCAAGACGGATGGATGATAAAATGCTCGATCGGCCGCATTTGCGGCTCGCACAACGCTTGCTCGCCCAAAGCCAGGGAGACATGACATGAAACGGCGCTTATTGCTGGCACTACCCGCTTCGCTGGTAGCCATGCCGGCCAATGCTCAGGAAGATTGGCCGCAGCGCCCGGTTCGCATCATCGTGCCAGCCGCTGGCGGTGGCAGCAGTGACCCAATTGCACGCTTCCTGGCGCAAGCCTACACGGCGCGCTTTGGCCAGAGCTTTCTGGTGGAAAACCGCCCAGGCGCAGCAGGAAATGTCGGCATGACAGCGGCCGCGCGAGCGGCGCCAGATGGCTATACGCTGCTTTTCGCCTTTGCCGGTCCCCTTGCGACCAACCTCGCGCTTTATCGCGATTTGCCTTTCCATACGCAGCGGAATTTCGAAGCCGTGGTCCGCATGGGTAGCGTTCCGAATGCGCTTGTTGTGGGACAAGGCTCTCCATTGCGGAATATGGATGATTTTGTAGCTCGGGCGCGGGCTCAGCCTGGTGCCTTGGCCTATGGATCAACCGGCAGCGGCAGTTCCATGCATCTGGCGGGGGCGCTGCTTTCCGCCGCGGCTGGGATAGAATTGAACCATGTGCCCTATACTTCACCCGCAGCCGCGACCACGGATTTGATAGCGGGTCGGCTTGATTCCATGTTCCTGGGCGCGCCGGGAACCGTTCCTTTGTTGCGTGGTGGGCAGATTCGGGCCCTTGCCGTTCTCTCCGAAACACGTGCTCGCGTCATGCCTGAAGTGCCCACAGCGGTAGAGCAAGGCTTGCCCGGCGTGGTGATGGGAACCTGGTTCATGCTGCTTGCGCCAAAGGGAACGCCGCCACGCATTGTTGAAGCGCTTAACGCTGCGGCCAATGAGGCTCTGAACGGCCCAGGACGTGAAAGCATGACCCAGCTTGGGCTGCAACTGGAAGATGGCGCCGCAGGAGGCAGCCCCGCAGCGGCGGAGCGCTTTTTGGAGGCAGAGATTGGCCGCCATGCCGAGATTGTCCGCCGCGCGAATATCCGGATTGAGTGAGGAAGTATGCTTAATTCCTGGTCTTAGAGTTTTGAATGGGCTGACTGGGCGGAGTCGGATATTGTGCTGCGTGTCGCGGCGTGAGTTTTGCGCTTGCTACGAGGTATGCAGAATACCATTATTTTCCCTTACAGGTCTGGTCCATTTCGGAATCGCGTTTGCGTTTTTTGTTCTTGGTGAATCACGGCGCCGAAAGCGGGTCACATGCACAGGATCACATCAAAGGTTTCCTAACCCGCATCATGCCGCGACATGGCCCGGAATACACCGGCGGTCTTCACCACCACCAGCGCGCGTGCCGTACAAATGGGCCCGTCGGGGCATGTGCTGTGCTGGGTCGATGGTATGATGTGGATGAGGCCTTAAGTTTTCAGCGTTTGAAGGCTGACTTTGATGGGCATGTGGCTTTCGTTGATATGTGGCGAAAGCTGGTCCAGCATGGCATAGGCGTGCTGTGCTTGAAGCCTGGGCAGCGGCGAAAACATGACCATCTCTCACACCCTTGCAAGGCTGAAGGTAATCTTTTTGCGCCACCTAGCGAAAGGCGTTGCAACTCCGAAAGGTTCAATCGCGTGAATGCTGCATCGTCCCCCACTGGAAGTGCCGCGCGCCGCCCGGTGCTGCGCGATGGCATTCTGCACGCAGATCTTTGCATCATCGGTGCGGGATCGGGTGGGCTTTCAGTCGCAGCCGGTGCCGCGCAAATGGGCGCTTCTGTTGTACTGATCGAAAAGCACCTGATGGGCGGTGATTGCCTTAATACCGGCTGCGTGCCGTCCAAGGCGCTGCTGGCCGCGGCCCATGCCGCCCATGCCCAGCGCAATCCTGGCCAGTTCGGCATCGCAAGCCACGAACCCGCCTTGGATTTCGCCAAGGTCCATCAGCATGTGCATGGCGTGATCGCCGCCATCGCCCCGCATGACAGTGTGGAACGCTTTGAAGGCCTTGGCGTCACCGTGATCCAGGCGCCCGCAAGCTTCACGGGGCCGGCTGAAGTCCAGGCCGGTACCCACCGCATTCGGGCGCGTCGTTTTGTCGTGGCAACGGGGTCTTCCGGCGCCATCCCGCCCGTGCATGGGCTTGGCGATATCCCCTATCTCACCAATGAAACGATCTTCGGTTTGACAGAAAAACCGGACCATTTGCTGGTCCTGGGCGGAGGTCCGATCGGGATTGAAATGGCGCAAGCCTTTCGCCGCCTTGGTGCGCGCGTCACCCTTGTCGAACGCGCCGCCATCCTGCCCCGCGATGAGCCCGAGCCTGTGACAATCCTGCGCGATGCGCTGATCCGCGAAGGCATCACCCTGCATGAGGGTATTGAGGTAGTTGCGGCGCGCCAAACCTCTCTGGGCGTTGAACTGGAATTGCGCGGCAATGCTGGGCCTGTGCTTGTGCAAGGATCGCGTCTGCTGGTGGCGGCCGGGCGCAAACCCAATACCGCCGGGCTCGGGCTGGAAGCCGCCGGTATTGAATTCACGCCGCGTGGCATCACGGTTGACCAACGCCTGCGCAGCAGCAATCGGCGTGTCTTTGCGATTGGCGATGTCTCGGGCGGTCCGCAATTTACCCATATTGCCGGCTATCACGCGGGCATCGTCATCCGCAATGCGCTGTTCGGCCTGCCGGCCAAGGTTGATTATGCCGCGTTGCCTTGGGTGACCTATGCTGATCCGGAATTGGCGCATGTCGGCCTGACGGAAGCAGCCGCGCGGGAGGCTGGGCATCATGTCGCGACATTGCTGCAACCGCTTGCCGGCAATGACCG
>JADCFP010000005.1 GCA_020249465.1 Roseomonas sp.
GGCCTTCAGTTTTCGCCGCAGTATCGGGGTTATCGGCCAACGTCACATCGCCCAGATTGGCGGTGAATTTCTGGAACAGGTTTTTCACGCGATCCGCCCTTTCACCGCTTTCGCGTTCGGTGGCGGCCATCATTTCCTCGATCATCGCGCCGGAAAGCCCTTCCCCGGCGAGCGGCGCGACATCGCGCGCATCCACGCGCACATGCAGGCAATGCACATGCGAACCCCAGATGCGCGCTGCGATCAGCGCTGTGCCGAGTGCGGATTCGCCCGCAGCGGTGCCGGTCAGCGGCAACAATAGACGGCGATAGGCCATGGCCATGCCTCCTCATTACTTTGGTTTTGTTTTACGTCGTCCCAGATATGGGATGGATTAGCGCATATTTCAGCCCATGACGCCAAGGGCCTGACGCGCGGCACCCAGCGCATCGCCGGCCGCATCCAGCCGTTGCCAATCAATCATACCGGGGTCGGATTGGGCTGAGCATTCCAGCACAGCAATGGTCGCATCAGAGGCGTCTCCGCGCCGCGCCAGGATGCGCGATTTCAGGATTTCCATAGGCGCTTCAAGCCAAAAGCCCTGAAACGGCACGCCAGCACGCGCGGCGATTTCCGCTGCCTTTTGCCGATGCCCCGCGTCCAGAAACATGGCATCCAGCGCCACCGCATGGCCTTGGCGCAGCGCGGCCTCGGCATTCATGAATAATTCTTCATGTGTCGCGGTGCTGATGGCCTCGGTATAGGCCTCGGGCGGCAGAGGCGCTTCGGGTGCCAGGCCAAAGCGCCGTTTGCGCAGTTCATCTGAACGCAACAGCAGGGCGCCCGGTGCGGCGCCGAGCGAAGGGGCCAGGCCGCGCGCCAGGGTGGATTTGCCCGAGCCTTGCAACCCGCCCACTGCAATCAGCCGTGGTGGCGGCGGTGCCAGGTAATCCGCAGCGGCACGGAGCAGCGGCACACCATCCCGCCCGCGCGCGGCTTCGACATGTGCCCGCACCAGGGCGCGGAGCCCAAGCCAGAGCGGCAGAAGCCCAAGCACCCCATAATCGCCCGACCGCGCCAGATAACGGTTCAGCACGCGATTCGCCGCCGCCCGCCCGGCCTGCCGGTCCAAATCCATCAACAGGAAGGCAAGATCATAGCCGGTATCAATCTGCGCCAGAGCCTCATCGAATTCCAAGGCATCAAAGGGCGTCGGCTTGCCCTGCCAGAGGCACAAATTCCCCAAATGCAGATCGCCATGGCAGCGCCGGATGCGCCCTTCCGCCGCGCGGGTCATCATTGAGGGCACTGCACGTTCCAGCGCTGCCTCAAACCGTGCGGCCAAAGGCGCAAGAATGGCCTCCGGCAACCCCGCCGCGCGAGCGGCGCGCAGATTGCCGGATAGCACGGCCTCCATGGCGCCGGGCGCATCGGGCACATCCACCCTGGGCGATGACTGATGGAGCGTGAAAACCGCATCGCCCAGGGCGTCCAGCAAGGCGGGCGTCAGGCCGCGCCGCGCCGCCACCGCATCAAGAAAATCTCCGGCCGGGATCGGCGCCATGCGGAGCACCCATTCCACCGCCTCCCCCGCCCCGCCTTCCTGCAAGCTGCCATCAGGGGCGCGGGTGATCGCCACCACTTCGCGGTAAATCCCGGGGGCGGCCGGCTGGTTCAGCTCTAATTCCCGCCGGCAGAAATGCGCGCGCGCTGCCAGGGTGCTGAAATCGAGAAACCCGAGCGCGACCGCCTTCTTCATCTTCCAGGCGGTGTTGCACCCCACGAAAATCGCCGAGATATGGGTTTGAATGGGCGCGGCGCCGGCAAGCCGCTCCAGAAAGGCGGCTACTTCCGCCTGGCTCTGGGGAATGCCGGCGGCGAGCGTCACGGATAGAGGGTTTCCAGCCGCCAGCCCGCGCCATCACGGTGAAACACCCGGCGTTCATGCAGGCGGAAGGGCATATCGCGCCAGAATTCAATCCGCGCCGGCAGCACCCGAAAGCCGGACCAGAAGGGCGGGCGTGGGATCTCGCCCACCGCATATTTCAGCCCATATTCGGCCACTGCCTTTTCCAAGGCAAAGCGGCTTTCCAACGGGCGGGATTGCTTGGACGCCCAAGCCCCAAGGCGCGAGGTGCGCGCGCGGGAAGCATAATAGGCATCAGCCTCAGCGTCCGAGACCTGCTCCACCTGGCCTTCCACGCGAATGCTGCGCTGGAGTGTTTTCCAGTGAAAGCACAGCGCGGCGAAGGGATTGGCGGCCAATTCGCCGCCCTTGCGGCTATCAAGATTGGTGTAGAAAACAAAACCTCGCGCATCCACGCCCTTCAGCAGCACCATGCGCGCCGATGGCCTGCCATCCGGTGTGGCGGTGGCCAGGCAGACGGCATTCGGGTCATTGATCTCTCCCTTGGTGGCTTCCGCCATCCAATCCTGAAACAGGGCATAGGGGTCTTCGGTGGTGGTCACGGTGCCGTCCATAGTGTTCTCCTTGTCATGCCCTGTATCGGGAGGCTTTGCGAAAGGACAAGGCCCTTGCCCGGCATTCGCCGCCATGGCAGAGGGCGCGCATAGATTTAGCCGGATGGTCCATCACCCGATGAACGACGCGGAACCAGCACCCAGCATCCCCAAAGGCACCCTGATGGCCGGCAAGCGCGGCCTGATCATGGGCGTCGCGAATGATCGTTCCATCGCCTGGGGCATTGCGCAGGCCATAGCGGCCCAAGGGGGAGAGGTTGCCTTCACCTATCAGGGGGAAGCGCTGGAAAAGCGCGTGCGCCCGCTGGCGGAAAGCCTGGGCTCAAGTCTAGTGGTACCCTGTGATGTGGCCGATGACGCCGATATGGATGCCGCCTTTGGCGCGGTGGAAAAGGCCTGGGGCGGGATGGATTTTCTGGTCCATGCCATTGGCTTTGCCGATAAACAGTTTCTGCGCGGGCGCTATCTGGACACGCCGCGCGATGCCTTTCTGCAAGCGATGGATATTTCCTGCTACTCCTTCGTGGCCGTTGGCCGGCGCGCCGCCGCGCTGATGAAGCCGGGCGGGTCGCAACTGACCCTTTCCTATCTGGGCGCGGAGCGCGTGACGCCGCATTACAATGTGATGGGCGTCGCCAAAGCCGCCTTGGAAGCCAGCGTGCGCTACATGGCGACCGATTTGGGTGAGGCGGGCATTCGCGTGAATGCCATCAGCGCCGGCCCGATCAAGACACTCGCCGCCAGTGGCATTGGCGATTTCCGCTATATCCTGAAATGGAACCAATACAATTCGCCGCTACGCCGCAATGTGACGATTGAAGAAGTCGGCGGTGCGGGTTTGTATCTGCTGTCTGATCTCGCCGCTGGCGTGACGGGTGAAGTGCATCACGTGGATAGCGGCTATCACATTGTCGGCATGAAGAACCCCGACGCGCCGGATATTTCCACGGTTTGATGACATAAAAAACGCGGCCCGCATCGGCAGGCCGCGTTTCTTCGGGCAAGCAGCGCCGATCAGGCAGCTTGCAAGCGCTGGATCAGCGATTGCGTCGCACCACGCAGCTGCACTGCCTCATCCGCCAGCGACTTGGTCGCCTGGTTGATGGTGCCAATCGCCTTGCCGGTATTCTCAGTCATGTCGGAAACGCGACCGATTGTCCCTTCCAGCGAGCCGACAGAAGTCGCGGCAGAGCGCAGGCTTGAAGCGATTTCCGCCGTTGTCGCGGATTGTTCTTCAACCGCCGCGGCAATCGCACCATTTTCATTATTGAGCTGGCTGATGCGGCCCACGATTTCGCGGATCACTTCAACCACATCGGAAATGATGGATTGCATGGCGCCGATTTCGCCCTGAATGCCCTCGGTCGCCTTGGCCGATTGCGCGGCCAGGTTCTTCACCTCAGAAGCTACCACGGCAAAGCCCTTGCCGGCTTCACCTGCGCGGGCCGATTCGATGGTGGCATTCAGCGCGAGCAGGTTGGTCTGCGCCGCGATGGACCCGATAAGCCCGGTCACATCATTGATCCTGACCGATGCGGCATTCAACCCATCAATCAGCGACGTCACGCGATCCGCCTCATCAGCGGCACTGCGCGCTGTTTGCGCCACGGCATTAACGCGTGCCGAGACTTCGGAAATCGCGACCGTGAGCTGTTCCGCCGCCGCCGACACGGATTGGATGCCGTGATTGGCTTCCGTGCCTTCATGCGCCGCGGTGCGGGCCTGTGTCAGCGCGGTATCGGTGGTGCTGGCCACCTTGCCGCCTTCAACCACGAGCTTGGCGGAATTGTCGGACAGCGCCGTGACGGATTGGCCAATGGCCTTTTCCAGATCATTGGCGATTTCCTGAATGGCGGCACGACGCGCGGCTTCCAATTCCGCGCCGCGCTTGGCTTCCGCTTCACGCAGCTTCGCCGTTTCCACCAGACCGTCACGGAAGATGGTTGTGGCGCGGCTCATGTCGCCAATTTCATCCACACGCTCGGCATGCGGAATGCCAACGCCCAGATCGCCCTTCGCAAGCTTGTCCATGGAACCGGAAAGCTGATCGAGCGGCTTGGAGATGCGCAGCACCAGCAACCAGGCAGTAGCGGCGGAAACAGCGAGGATCATCGCCACCGCGATGCCAAGGATGGAGCGCCAGAAGGCAACCCGATCTTCAGCGGCACGAATGCTGGACGCCAGGCGTTCTTCAAGGGCGACATAGAATTGGTCAATCGGGCCCATGATATCGGCCTTGAAGCGATGGTAATCCGCACCATGCATCAGATCGCGCGCCATGGCGAAATCAGGGTCGCGGCGGACAGTGAACTTGCCCTCAGAGTCAGCGAAAATCCCCTTGGCGGCATTGATCGCAACTGTTTCAAGCTGGATCAGCGCATCGGAGTTCTGCTGCGCCTGACGCAACAGCGCGAATTCAGCTTCCGAGAAGCCGGCTTCGCGCATCATCTGCTGTAGCGGAATACGCGCGCCATCCGGACGCGGCGCACGGCCCGTTGCCGCGACGAAATCCCAATAAATACGGTGATAATCCACCGGGCGCGGCTTTTCGCCATTGCGAATCGCGATCACCGACAAGAATTGTTCTTCCCACTTCGGATCACCTGTCACCACATAGGTGCGCGCATTGCGCGTGATATCATCCGATGATTGGCGCAATTCATCGGCCAGGCGATAAGAAAGATGCTGGTTCTGATAGGCATTGCGCGCCGCGCTGAAGGCATCCTGCATCATCAGGAAGGACAGCAGCGCAAGGCCAGAGGCTGCCGCCAAGGCAAGGCTCATGACAATGGCCATAGGCCGAATTCGTAACATTTGGGTCTCCAGATCCCGAGGGCGTTTCCGAAAGCCTCCATTCCATTCAAGGGTAGGGACTGGGGCGATCAGACATTCCAGCAAGCTGAAATCATGACGGCACCGGCCCACCGCTCTGGTGAAATGGATGACAACGTGATGCTAAGCTGGTTTGGTGAAGAAGCCTTGAAGACTTGCATGAATTTGCCTCAATAAATTCCAGTGATTAATTGCCGCATAAAGTGGCATCAGGTAATTTTTTCGTAAAAATTGACATCTTTTGACTTCGGGCATTTGACTTGAAAACGCACATTCATCCTCACGGCCTGTTCAGGAATTTCGCCTAGGATGAAGGTTCTTGTGTGAACCGATCTGGTACGGAAAAAACAATGCGCCTCCCTGCCGCTTCAGCAAAACGCTCCTTCCGCGGGCTTGGCCTTATTGCCGGGCTGACCGCGCTTGGCACCGCAGGGGTCATGTATGGCCTGCCGCAAACCCTGCCGGCGCCGCCAGCCGATCCGCGCCTGCCGATGTTGGCGCGCAGCCTCGATCTTGCCGAACGCGCGACAGGGCTTTCGGGCGCCGTTCCACCGATGTTACTGGCGCGATCCGATGTGGAATTGGCCGAAGCCGGGCGCCGCGCGCGTCAGGCAGAAGACCGGCTGAATGCGCTGCTGCGCGGCAATGCGCAAATCCCATCTTCCATTCAGACCGCCAGCACCGGCCTTGCCTCTGCGCTCCGCCAGCTTGGAACGGCGCTGGAAGCCGAACAAAAGGCGCGGCAGGAAGCGGACCAACAAATCGCGGCACTTGGCGCGGCGCATCGCGTGTTTCGCGCTGCCTTGCTTCCCGCCATTGATGAAGTGGGCCAGGAAATCAGCCGCGCAATGAATGCGCCCACAGCTGCGCGCGGCCAGGCGCCCAGGCCGCGCGGCTTGCTCGCCAATAATGAAATCCCCCGTCAGGCGGCGCTGCTGCGCGCCCGCAGCGCAGCGGAAGAACTTTTTGGCATCGCCAATCGCGCCGGTTCAGCCAGCGACGATGCGGCGCATCAAGCGTTGGTTACAGCACAAAATACAGCCCTGGCGTCACTGCGCGCTGCCGTGGCCGCACTTGGGGAGGCGCCGCGCTATCAGCCGCTGCGCGAAGCAGCCACCGCCCTGCAACGCGCGCATGAGGCGATAGAAGCCCCTTCCGCCCGCCGGGCGCGCGAAGTGGCCTCTGGCCAGGATGTCGCGACGGCTGCCGCGCGATTGACCGAAGCTGGCACACGCTTTCAAGCAAGCATCGGCTCCGTGCTGACCAATGCCGCCGAGGAAGCCAAGCGTAGCCGCCCCGCCCAACCACAGCAACGGCCGACACAGATGCTTCCCATCGGGCTTGGGGCGCTTGCCCTGGCCTTGGCCGCGCTCACTGCCTTCCTCACGCGCCGCGCAGCGCCTGCTGCGCCGGAAAAGCGCCCCGATACGAGTCTGCTGGCGACGCTCCGCGCTGACCTCAGCAGCGCTCATGCCGCGCGGGATGAAGCAAAGGCCGCACTGGCACAGCTGCAAGCAGACCACGCCGCGTTGCGCACCGAAACTGCCCAGATGTTGGAAGCGCATATCACGCCGCGCCTGCAAAGCCTGGCGCAAGACGCGGCCACAAGCCGCGCGACTCTGGCCGCGCTGACAGAAGCGCAGGCGACCGCGCGGCAAGCCACCACCGGCATTGGTGCCAGCGCCGAACGCGCGCGGGAAGAAACCGGCAAGGTCGCCGCAGCGGCGGAAGAACTGACCGCGACGGTTGCCTCCGTTTCCGAACAAATTCGCGCTTCGGCCACCATCGCGGCACAGGCGGTCACCGATGCCAGCCGCACCGATACCATTGTGCAGGGCCTATCCGGTGCGGCGGAGAAGATCGGCGATGTGGTGAAGCTGATCACCGCCATTGCCGGCCAGACCAATTTGCTGGCCCTGAATGCCACCATCGAAGCGGCGCGCGCCGGTGAAGCAGGCAAGGGCTTCGCTGTTGTGGCTTCCGAAGTGAAGGCGCTGGCCACGCAAACCGCCAAGGCCACCCACGAAATCTCCCGTCAGGTGCAGGAAATCCGCAATACCTCCACCGAAGCGGTGACGGCCATCCAGGGCATTGCCGCAGTGGTGCAGCGCATTGATGGCATCGCCGCCGAAGCCGCCCGCGCCATTGAACAGCAAGGTGCTGCGACGCGGGAAATCGCAGAGGGTATCGCTGCGGCAGCCGAGGGTACCTCGGCGGTGGCCGGCGCTGTTGCCAAGGTGCAAGGCGGCATGGAAGCCGCCGGCGCGCCTGTCGCTGCCCTGGGCGCTCACGCCGATGCCATGGCGCAGCAGAGCGCGGCGCTGCAACGGGAAGTGGTGAGCTTGGCCGCGCGGCTAAAGGCTGCCTGATGCCGGCAGCCTGACCAATGGGCCTTTGCAAATGTGGTGGATGACTGAGTTAAGCCAGAACCCGGTCACGTGCTGGTGCTGGATGAAAAGGCGAATGACCCGTGGGCGGAACAGGAAGGTACCCCCTCAATCCCGCGGCCCCGGCGCCAGCACTTCCCGCTTGCCGACATGATTGGCCGGCCCCACCACGCCTTCCTTTTCCATCTGCTCAATCAGCTTCGCCGCGCGGTTATAGCCAATGTTGAGATGCCGCTGCACAAAGCTAGTGCTCGCCTTGCCTTCGCGCGTCACCAGCGCCACCGCCTGATCATACAGTGACGCCTCGGCATCCGTATTGCCGCCCAGCATGCCGAGCATGGCAACGGAATCACCCTCATCCTCGGTATCGGTGACTTCCTCGATGTAATCGGGCTCGCCCTGGGCGCGGAGGAATTCAACCACGCGCTCCACCTCAGTGTCTGACACAAAGGGGCCATGCACGCGCGCAAGCCGCCCGCCGCCCGGCATATGCAGCATGTCACCTTGGCCGAGCAATTGTTCCGCTCCCTGTTCACCCAGGATGGTGCGGCTATCAATCTTTGATGTCACCTGGAAGGAAATGCGGGTTGGGAAATTCGCCTTAATGGTGCCGGTGATCACATCCACCGAAGGCCGTTGCGTCGCCATGATCACATGAATACCCGCCGCACGCGCCATTTGCGCCAGCCTTTGCACCGCGGCTTCAATTTCCTTGCCGGCCACGATCATCAGATCGGCCATTTCATCAATCACCACCACAATCATGGGCAGTGCTTCCAGCGCCAGCGGCTGATCTTCAAATACCGGCTTATTGGTATCGGGATCGAAGCCGGTTTGCACGCGCCTGGTCAGCACATCGCCGCGTTGGCGCGCGGCGGTCACTTTTTCGTTGTAGCCGGCGATATTGCGCACGCCCAACTGGCTCATCGCACGGTAGCGGCGCTCCATCTCCCGCACGGTCCATTTCAGCGCGCCAATCGCCTTGGGCGGTTCCGTCACCACCGGGGCCAGCAGATGCGGAATGCGGTCATAGACCGAAAGCTCCAGCATCTTCGGGTCAATCATGATGAAGCGGCATTCATCCGGGCTGAAGCGATAAAGCAGGCTCAGGATCATGGTATTGATCCCGACCGATTTGCCCGAACCCGTGGTACCCGCAATCAGCAAATGCGGCATGCGCGCAAGGTCTGCGATTACCGGCGCGCCGCTGATATCCTTGCCCAGCGCCAAGGGCAGCTTACCCGGATGGCGATGCCAGCTTTCATCGCTAAACATTTCGGAAAGGAACACCGTCTCGCGCTTGGCATTCGGCATTTCAATGCCGATCACGTTGCGCCCCGGCACGGTTGCGATACGCACCGCAATCAGGCTCATGGACCGTGCGATATCATCCGCGAGGCCAATGACGCGCGCGGATTTGGTGCCGGGGGCGGGTTCCAATTCATAAAGCGTCACCACCGGGCCGGGGCGGATTTCCACAATGCGCCCGCGCACGCCGTAATCTTCCAAAACGCTTTCCAAAAGCCGCGCATTGGCTTGGAGGGATTCCTCGGAAGGCCGGCCCACGCGCTGCGCTGGGGCTGGCGTCAGCAAATCAAGCGGCGGCAGCGCCCAGGCGCCATCACCCAGATCAAGCGCTGGTTGTTGCGCCGGGCGGCGCGCGGGTTCCGGCTGCTTGCGCGGGCGCACCGGCGGGGCTTCGCGCGCAACCTCGGGCGCTTCAGGGCGGATCGGCATGGCCTCGGCCGCCGCATCGGCAGCGCGCAGCATGGGGCCGAGCGGGATTTCGGGTTCCTGGCGACGGAATAGCCGCCCGGTGCGCGTTTTGAAGCGCGCGCCAAGGCGGGCGAAAAAGCCGGGCTTCTTCGCTTCCGTTGCATCCGCTGGGCGCAGCCGTTCCGCCCCGGCCCGCGCCGCATCCAAAGCGGCCTGGCTGGCACCGAGCGCCGCACGGCCCGCGCCGCGCCATTCGCCAAAGGTCAGGCCGCAGCCAATAAAGCCCGCCCCCACTGCGCCAAAGACGATCCCCGCCTTGCCCAGCAATGACCCATAAGCCCCAAAATTACTGGAAAGCCAGGAAATCACCCCATCCGCCAAAAGCGGCCCCACCGCACCGCCCGCCCCGGCAAGGCTCGGCGCTTCTGGCGGCAAGGGAGCAAGGCTCAGCGCTGCGGCGCCGAGTGGCAGGCTGAGCATCAGGCCGAAAAGCCGGAAGGGGAGGAAGCCAAGGCCGCGTTGCGTTGCCAGCCGAAAGGCCCAGGCGAGCAGCGCCAGCACCGGCAAGGCTGCGGCATAACCAAAGCCTTGCAACAGGATATCCGCGACAACCGCCCCCGCCGGCCCGGCCAGGTTGCTCACGGGCCGTGCGGTGGCCGTATTCAGTGAGGGATCGGCGGGATCGTAACTCAGCAGCGCCGCCGCCAACCCAAGCGCCACCAAAGCTGCCAGCAGGCCACAAAATTCCATCAGGCGCCGGCTGAGCAGCGCGCGCAGATCGGCCGAGGCAAAGCGCCGCCTGACGGCGCCCGGTTCGGCAGAGGGCCTGGAATCGGCCGGGAGAAAAAGGCGAGGCATCAAGGCAGAGCTTCAGAGTGATTCGAAACTCTATGCCGGAAGCCGTTCTTTGCCCAGGGATTTTTACTGTTTGGCGAGGCTGCGATTCGAGGCGACTCGTGACCGTTGCAGCAGAGTCACATCATCAATCAAGCCCGAGCCCCGGTTGGGCGCACCCTGACGGGCAATACAGCCAAACCGGAGAATTTTATCGGAGTTATCGTTTTATAATTGCGTTATCCAATGTATAGTTTAACCTATAGTTGTGTCTAACCAGTGGGAAGATTCGAAATGGCGAATTGGCGTGGTACCACAAAGGCTGATTTCTGGACCGGAACCGCCTTTGCGGATTATGCGAATGGTGATCTGGGGAATGATTACCTGAGCGGTGGCGGCGGTGATGATTGGCTTTATGGCGATTTGGGCAATGACGTGCTTTTCGGCGAAACCGGCAACGACAGGTTGCAAGGGGACGCCGGTAACGACCGCCTTTATGGGGGTGATGGGAATGATTGGCTGACCGGGGATGGCAATTCCGTTTCCTGGGGGCAGGATGATTTGCTGGAGGGCGGCGCCGGCAATGACACCGGCATGGGAGGGGGCGGCCAAGATACGCTGCGTGGTGGCGATGGCCGCGATGAGCTTTACGCCGATGCCGGCAATGACCGTGTGGAGGGTGGTGCGGGGAATGATTATGTCTCCGGCTGGGATGGCGCGGATTTGATCTATGGCGATGATGTTGCCGGGATACTGACGGGTGATGATTACCTCCGCGGTGACAAGGGGCCTGATACGATATTTGGCGGCGCTGGTGCGGATAGTATCTTGGGCGGTGCGGATTCAGACCGGCTCACCGGCGGGGCGGGGGCTGACCGCTTCATGTATTCCACCGATGACATGGCGACGCCCAGCGCGATGGATGTCATTCTGGATTTTCAGCAGTTTTCCGATCTGCTGGTGTTCAGTTCGATTGATACCAATGCGTCGCTTGCTGGTGATCAGGCTTTTGCCTTTCGTGGCAGCCAAAGCTTCAGTGCGAGCGGCGTGGCGGAGATTCGCTGGTACCAATCCGGCGGCAATACCTTCGTGCAAGCTGATATGGGCGATGGCGTTGCTGACATTACCTTGCAAATCCAGGGGCTGATGAACTTGGATCAGCAGGATTTCACCTTGTGAAGATGGCGATCATCGCTGGGGAGTTTTCTCCCCCGCGATGATGAAGCTCCGTTTCTGCAAGATACAGTAAGCCGCGCCTCAAACCTTATCACGCTCCCGGTGTCACCCGCGTTTCAAGATCCCGTAGGCTGGCCATGGAAATCTCCAAACCGGCGCGCTTCCATTCGACATATTTTTCCGGCCCACCATAGACTGCCCAATTATCCGGGTCCACAAATCGTTCACCGGACAAACCGAATGAAACCACTTCTCCAGTTTCATCATAAACACGCAGCGTTTCCGAAATCGCCCAGACCTGCCGCTTCTGCTGGTCAATCATTTCGGCGATCATTTTCTTATCCCAATCGGGCTCAGCCATGGTGCGTCCGCCCCAATCCGGTGCGCTAGCGGCGCCTCGGGCCTGTTCCGCAAGCCGGGCAATCTCCGCCGAGCGTTCCGCCGCGCGCGGGTCAATCGCAATCACCACTGCCGGGCCACGATCCGCCCGCGCCGCAACGCTGGCTGTGGGAGCTTGCCGCTGCATGCTCGCCTGCAGCGCAAGTGATGTGAGTTGCGTGGCATCAAAGCCGCCACCGAAACCCGGCATCTTGGGGCCGGCACCCAGAAAACCAATCGCCATGGGGTTTTTTCCCGTTCCACAAGGCCGTTCTTGACCAAGCTTTATTAGGCAATCGATAGATGAATAAAAGGTTAACGCCTTCACTTTTTTCTTGCTAGAAATTAGAAAATTGATGCTTAAGCGCCGGCCTTTTGACCCCAATGAGATGCCCTTTTTACCCCCAAAATTCCCTCTGCCGCCACAGGCTTGCCACGCGCCCCTTCGCCTTCCCCACCCGCTTCATGCCAAGATGCGCGCCACATCAAGGGGGAAGCTACCAATGCCCGATAATGGCGCCCAAAAGCACTCACGCAGCTATCTGCTGGCGGTGGAGGATCAGGAATTCCTGCTCCGCGATGAAATGCGCCCTTTCCGTTTCGGCATGGAGTACGCCAAGGCCGAATATGCTTTGCGCGATTGGGGGGTGCGGTCGACCGTGGTGGTGTTTGGCTCCGCCCGCACGCCGAGTGCGGAGGAAGCCGCCGCACTCGCCAAAAAGGCGCGCGGGGCGGCGGAAAAACGCGCTGCACATAAGGCGCTGGAGCGGTCCCGCTATTATGAGGATGCGCGCGCTTTCGCCCGCATTGTCTCGATGCGTGGCGGTGCGCTCGCCGCATCGGGCGCGGCGCGGGATAATGTGATTGCAACGGGCGGTGGCCCGGGGATCATGGAAGCGGCCAATCGCGGCGCCTCCGAATGTGGCGCGCCTTCCATTGGTTTCAACATCACCCTGCCGCATGAACAGGCGCCCAATTCCTGGTCCACGCCGGCGCTGACCTTCCGCTTCCATTACTTCGCCATGCGCAAGATGCACCTTGCCATGCGCGCCAATGCGCTCGCGGTCTTTCCAGGTGGCTTCGGGACTTTTGATGAATTGTTTGAGGTGCTGACCCTTACGCAATCAGAGAAGATGCGCCCCGTGCCGATTGTGCTGTTTGGGCGCGATTACTGGACCAAGGTGGTGAATTTTGCGGCGCTCGCCGAAGAAGGCATGATCAGTGAAGCGGATTTGAAGCTGTTTGAAATTGTGGACAACCCGGAGGAAGGCTGGGCGAGCCTGTTGCAACGTGGGCTCTCACCCGCAGCTGCCCCGCCCTTGAAGCTCAGCCTGCCGCCGGCGGCAGGCAGGAAGCGGCCAGCAGCGCGAAAGCCGCGGCGCGGTGGCTGATGCGGTGCTTCTCGGCCGGGTCCATTTCACCAAAGGTTTCTGAATAACCCTGCGGCACGAACATGGGGTCATAGCCAAAGCCATGCGCGCCGCGCGGCGGCCAAACCCACACACCTTCCGCCTTGCCCTCAAACCCTTCCTCATGCCCATCGGGCCAGGCGAGTACGAGCGCGCAAGTGAACCAGGCAGCGCGGTCTGAAGCGTGCTTGGCCAGGTCATGCACCTTACCCATGGCCAGTGCGTAATCTCGCCCACCTTCCGGGCGCATGGCCCAATCGGCGGTATAAACACCCGGCGCGCCATCCAGCGCCGCCACCGAAAACCCTGAATCATCGGAAAGCGCCGGCATCCCCGCAGCCCGCGCTGCCGCATGCGCTTTGATGCGCGCATTGCCGAGGAAACTGGTTTCGGTCTCCTCAGGCTCCGGCAGGCCAAGCGCGCCGGCGCTGATTACCTCAATGCCATGCGGCGCCAGCAGCGCGGCCACTTCACGCAGCTTCCCAGAATTATGGGAGGCGATGACAATCCTCTCGCCGCGTTGCAGGCGCCGATGCGCCATCACTTATCCACCGCAAGACGCTGCTTGGCGAAAAGCGCTGCCGTGCCTTCCCGCGCATGGCCCATCAGCGCCTGCAAATCGGCTTCCGTAAAGGGCGCACCTTCGGCGGTGCCTTGAATTTCGACAATCCCGCCGGACGCCGTGAGGACAAAATTCGCATCCGCATCGGCCTTGCTGTCCTCATCATAATCAAGGTCGAGCACGGGCACGCCCTGATAAATGCCGCAGGAAATCGCCGCCACCTGATCCTTCAGCGGATTGCGGGAGATGATGTTCATGCGCTTGCAATGTTCAAAGGCCAGATGCAGCGCGACCCAAGCACCGGTGATGGAAGCGCAGCGCGTGCCGCCATCGGCGGTCAGCACATCGCAATCGAGGGTGATGGTCATCTCACCCATTGCCTTCAAATCCGTCACAGCGCGAAGGCTGCGCCCGATCAGGCGCTGGATTTCCTGTGTGCGGCCGGATTGCTTGCCGCGCGCCGCTTCACGGTCCCCGCGCGTATGCGTCGCGCGCGGCAGCATGCCATATTCCGCCGTGACCCAGCCCTGGCCCTGGCCGCGCAGGAAGGGCGGCACCTTGCCTTCGACACTTGCGGTGCACAGCACCTCGGTCAGGCCCATGCGAATAACGCAGGACCCTTCCGCATGGCGGGCGACGCCGGGTTGGATGGACACGGTGCGAAGCGCGCCAGGGGCGCGGCCTGAGGGTCTGGTCATGGACCGGGCGGTTAGCACAGCCGAAGGGCCGGCGCTAACCCGTTGACGCGCCCGGTGCAGGCTTCATACTTGGCGTATGACAAATCGGGACCCAAACCCGTGACCCATACGCCCACCATGCTGACACCTGGGCTGCCTGCCGCTGCCGGGTTGGATAGCCGCTCGGCGCAGATCCTGCGCGAATTGGTGGAAACCTATGTCGCGACAGGCGAACCCGTGGGGTCCCGTACGCTGTCGCGCCGGCTGCCGCTCGGGCTATCCCCGGCCACTATCCGCAATGCCATGGCGGATCTGGAAGATGCCGGGCTGCTTTACGCGCCGCATACCTCGGCGGGGCGCTTGCCCACCGAACGCGGGCTTCGGCTTTTCGTGGATGGCTTGCTGGAATTTGGCGCGCTCGGCGAAGAAGACCGCGATGCGATTGCGGCGCGCTGCGCGGCATCGGGCCGGTCCTTGCAGGAAACCCTCGCGGAAGCCGGGCTGATGCTCTCGGGCCTGGCCGGCGCGGCCGGGCTGGTGGTGGCGCCAAAGACAGAAAACCCAGTGCGGCATATTGAATTTGTGGCCCTTGGGCCGGGCCGCGCCTTGGTGGTGCTGGTGCATGAAGGCGGGCAGGTCGAAAACCGCGTCATTGAAGTGCCGGCGGGGCTGCCGCCTTCGGCGCTGACACAGGCGTCCAACTACCTGAATGCGCGGCTCGCTGGCCGCACCTTGGAAGAAACCCGGAGCAAGGTGGCCGAGGAAATCGCCGCCGACCGCACGGCCTTGGATGCGCTGACGCAGCAGGTGATCTCGGCGGGGCTTGCCACCTGGTCCGGTGGCGGTGGCGGGTCGCTGATTTTGCGCGGTCAGTCGCGGCTGTTGCAGAATCTGGATCAGGCGGCGCAGGTGCAGGAAATCCAGCGGCTGTTCGAAAGGCTGGAAGCGCAGGAAACCATGCTGCGTCTGTTGGAATTGGCGCAGCGCGGCGAAGGAGTGCAAATCTTCATCGGTGCCGAAAGCGGGCTGTTCGATAGCGCTGGGCTTTCCGTGGTGGTGGCACCCTTCCGCAATGGTCAGGAAAAGATTGTCGGCGCCATCGGCGTGATTGGCCCGACACGCATCAATTACGGGCGCGTGATCCCGGTGGTGGATTACACGGCGCGCGTGATCGGCAGATTGCTCGGTTGAAACTGACGCGCGCTTGCAGGCGCGCGATACGAAACAGGAACCCCCATGCGTATCACTTCCATCCGCCACGGCGTGGTGCCGATCTCAAGCGCCATTGCCAATGCCTATATTGATTTCTCGAAAATGACGGCGAGTGTCGTTGCCATCACGGTGGAAGATGGCGCCGGCAAAAAAGCCACGGGCTATGGCTTCAATTCCAATGGCCGTTATGCGCAGCCTGGCTTGCTGACAGAACGTTTCATCCCGCGTCTGCAAGGGGCGACCGAAGCGGAACTGGCGCGCAGCAAAGGCGGCCTTAGCCCCGGGCGCGCCTGGGCAGTGATGATGCGCAATGAAAAGCCGGGCGGGCATGGGGATCGTTCCGTCGCGGTTGGCGTTCTGGACATGGCCCTTTGGGATGCGGCGGCCAAGCTGGAAGGCGTGCCGCTGTGGCGCCTGCTCGCGGATCGGTATCGCGGCGGTCAGGCGGATGACAGCGCCTGGGTCTATGCTGCTGGCGGCTATTACTACCCCGGCAAGGGCGTGGATGCCTTGGTTGAAGAAATGAAGCGCTACCTCGGCATGGGGTATACCACCGTGAAAATGAAAATCGGTGGCGCACCTGGCACAGCGCTCAAGGAAGCGCTCAGCGAAGACATGGCGCGCATTGAAGCGGTGGTAAAACTGCTTGGCGGAGATGGTTCGCGCCTGGCCGTGGATGTGAATGGCCGCTTTGGTTTGCATGCGGCGCTGACCTATGGCGCAGCGCTGCAACCCTTTGGGCTCCGCTGGTATGAGGAACCGCTCGATCCGCTGGATTATTCAACCCATGCGGCGCTCGCCGAACAATATATGCCGCCAATCGCCACCGGCGAGAATCTGTTTTCCATGCTGGATGCGCGCAATCTGATCCGCCATGGTGGCCTCAGGCCGGATCGCGATATTCTGCAATTCGATCCGGCACTTTCTTACGGCTTGGTTGAATATCTCCGCACGCTTGAAATGCTGGCACGGCATGGCTGGTCGCCCCGGCGTTGCGTGCCGCATGGCGGGCATCAATTCGCGCTCAATATCGCGGTTGGGCTTGGACTTGGCGGCAATGAAAGCTACCCAGAGGTCTTCGCGCCCTTTGGCGGTTTCGCCGATAGCACGCCGGTGGTGGATGGGCGGATCAAAATGCCCGATATTCCCGGCATCGGGTTTGAAGCGAAATCAGCACTTTGGGCTGTCTTGAAGGATTTGTAGCGTCACTGCCTTCAGCCCTTGCGGATCACGATCAGGCTATTGTCCCCAAGTGGTAGATTGGGCCGAAATAGGGTGACGTAATCCACAATATAGGAAGTTTTGCTGAAGAATTCCTTGTAGCGCAAAAGGTCACTTGGGGTGATATCCTCGATCACGTAAATGCCGTGTTGCGCCAGATGTTGGATTGAATGGGTGAAGAGGCAGCTACCTGCTTCGAAAACATGCAAGCCATCATCCAACATGAAATCGAAACCTGTTTCGCCAAGCTGCTGCCAGTAAGCCTCAATGGCCGCAGGGTCGCGCTGATCAATGTAATGCGTCCTGATCCGTTCTTCGGTAAAGAGGATATCTCGGTCTATATCCGCGCCGTAAATCTGGGCATTGGGGAAATAATCACGCCAAACGCGCAGCGACGCGCCGGGCTTTCCATTCTCCTTCATTGAGGACGCCAGGTTCGGATTGTTTGTTCCCAAGCCACACTCAAAGACTTTTGTTATGCCATGGCGGCAATGACTGAAAAGCCGCTCATAATAATCGGCATAACTATGCGAAGGCCAGGGATAAGGGTGACCGTCAGGCCGCACTTCGCCCTTGTCTGAACCATATTGATCGCAAAGAGCGTTCAAGAGGGAACATCGGTTCTTCCCATAATGGCTTGTTACCTGAAAGTTCAGACCGACGTTCAACATTTGGGCAAATTGGGCAAGGGTTAGCGATTTCGGTGATGATTCCAAGGATGGTTTCCCTTTTCCTTCAAGAATGGACGCCATTGATAGCTTGTCCATTTGCTGTATCAAGATTACGCTACGCTCAACTAAGTCACGATTAACCAAGATTTTCAAGTTAAGCGGATTTTGCATCGAAAGGCGACGTGATGGAAGGCATTTTCCCCCTGCTCATGGCGGCGGCGTTTTGGTTCGTGACGCATAACGGCCTCGCCAGCGGACTGATGCGGGCCAGACTGGTCGCTGGCCTGGGCGCAAATGGCTTTCGTATTTTCTATTCCATCCTGTCGGTGCTTGCCTTGGTGCTGCTCGCGCGCGCCTGGGGCGCGGCTGACCCTGCGCCGATCTGGACCACGCCGGCCTGGCTTCGCCTGCTCCTTGCGCTGATCATGCTGCCGGCTTTTCTGTTCTTTGCCGCTGGGCTTTTACGCAACCCGACAGGGATCGGCGGAGAGGGCCTCGTTGGGCAACAAATACGCGGCATTCAGCGCATCACGCGCCACCCCATGCTCTGGTCCTTCGCGCTTTGGGCCTTGGTGCATGTTGTTGGCAATGGCGATGTGGCGAGCCTGATCTTCTTCGGCACCTTCGCCATCAGCGCCTTCATCGGCATGCCTTCCATTGATCGCAAGCTTGCGGCGCGCGACCCGGAGGCTGCGGCAAAACTTCAGGCTGCAACTTCCATCCTGCCTTTCGGCGCCATCATGGTCGGGCGCAATCGGCTGGTGCTGGCGGAAATCGGCTGGCTCGCGCCCGCGCTCGCCCTGATCGGCTGGGCCGTGACGTTGCATTTCCATGCGCGCTTCTTCGGCGTGCCGGCGCTGCTGCCCTTCTGATCCGCGCTTGCCCCAAGCCCTGCACGAGGGGTATTTCGGCGCTCACAAGAATTGGAGTCCGCCTTGATGCACACCCCTGCCCTGCCGCGCCCCGTGATGCTGGTCATTCTGGATGGCTGGGGCTGGCGGGAAGAGATTGCCGATAACGCCGTGCGCCAGGCGAAGACGCCCAATTTCGACGCGCTTTGGGCGTCCTGCCCACATGCTTTCCTCAAAACCTCGGGTCTGGATGTCGGGCTGCCGGAAGGCCAGATGGGCAATTCCGAGGTCGGGCACCTCAATATTGGTGCCGGGCGCGTGGTTATGCAGGATTTGCCGCGCATTGATGCCGCCATTGCGGATGGGTCTTTCGCGCGCTTGCCGGCAATCACGGGGTTGATCGCGAAGCTGAAAGCCTCGGGCGGCACCTGCCATTTGATGGGTCTGCTGTCGCCTGGCGGGGTGCATGCACACCAGAACCAGGCGGTGGCGCTGGCCAAGCTGCTATCGGGCGCGGGCGTGCCGGTTGCCATTCATGGTTTCACCGATGGGCGGGATACGCCGCCGCGCGCCGCGCCGGATTACCTGAAGCGTTTCGAAGCTGATCTGGCCGGTGTTGCCGGTGTGCGCATTGCCACCATCATCGGGCGCTATTTCGCGATGGATCGTGACAAGCGCTGGGATCGTGTTTCGCAAGCCTATGCGGCGATGGTGGAAGCCAAAGGCATTGCCGCCCCAACCGCCGCCGCTGCCATCAGCGCCGCGCATGCCGCCGAGAAAACCGATGAATTCATCTCGGCCAGCGTGATTGGCGATTACGCTGGCATGCAGGATGGCGATGGCCTTCTCTGCTTCAATTTCCGCGCCGATCGCGCGCGGGAAATTCTCACTGCGCTGCTCGATCCGGGCTTTGATGGTTTTGCCCGCGCGCGGCGGCCTGGCTTTGCCGCCGCTGTCGGCCTCACAGAATATAGCGAGGCGCTGAACGCGCATCTTGCCACAGCCTTCGCGCCGCAATCCATGGCGGATAAGCTTGGGGAAGTGGTTGCGCGTGCCGGCCTGAAACAGCTTCGCATGGCAGAGACGGAAAAATACCCGCATGTCACCTTCTTCCTGAATGGCGGGGAAGAAGCGGTTTATCCAGGCGAGGAACGCATCATGGTGCCCTCGCCCAAGGATGTTGCGACCTATGATCTGAAGCCGGAAATGTCGGCGCCGGAACTCACGGAAAAAGCTGTAGCTGCCATCAAAAGCCGCGCCTTTGATCTGATTGTATTGAATTACGCCAATGCCGATATGGTGGGGCATACCGGCAGCCTTACTGCGGCCACCAAGGCTGTCGAAACCGTGGATGCCGGACTTGGACGCATTGTCGCCGCACTCCGGGAGGTGGGTGGTTGCCTGCTGGTCACTGCCGATCACGGCAATGCGGAATTGATGAAAGACCCCGCAACCGGCGGGCCGCATACCGCGCATACCACCAATGTGGTGCCGGCCATTCTGATGGGTGGGCCTGAGGGTGCTGCGCTCAAGGATGGGCGGCTTGCGGATATCGCACCGAGTTTGCTTGCGCTGCTTGGCCTGAAGCAGCCTGCCGCCATGACAGGACAATCCCTGCTTGGCTAGGGCGCGCGCCGCTTTCGCGCTTTTGCTGCTGGCTTTGCCGAGCCTCACGCTCGCGCAGCCTTCGCGTGAGGCTTTGGAAGAAGCCCGCCGCACTGGCGCCGCGAGCCGCGCCGCTGCCGAAGCCGCCGCACGCGAAGCGGAAGCCGCAGCGGCGGAAGAAAGCGGCCTCGCGCGGCAGCGCGTTGCCATGGCGGCGCGCGTGCAGGAAGCCGAACGCGCTTTGGAAGTGGCGGAACAACGCAAGCAAGGCGCGGAAGCCGCAGCGGCGGCCGCGTATAATGAGGCAGCCTCTCGCGCGGCTTCCCTTGCGCCCATGATGCCGGCCATGCGGCGCCTCGCCCTTTGGCCAGCGGAAACGCTCCTGGCACAGCCCGCCCCGCCGGATGAGGCGCTCCGCGGCCTGCTGGTGCTGCAAGGCATGGCGCGGCAAATCCGTGCCGAGGCCGAAGAACTCCGCCTTGCCAATGCCGAAGCCGAACGCCGCGCGCGTATCGCGAGCGCCGAGGCCATCGTGGTCGCGGCCGCCGAAGCAGAACTCCGCCAGGCAGCCGCAGCGCTGGATGAGGAAATCGCGGAGACCAGGCTGCGCGAACGCGAAGCCCGCGCGATACAAAGGGCCGAGGCCGCGCGCGCGCAGGAAGCGCTTGCCCGCGCCAATGACCTGCAGGAAATGCTGGCCGCGCTGGAACGTGAACAGGCCAGACAGGCGGCGCTGGCGGCGGCACGTGCGCGGCAGGAAGCGCGCCAGGCGCGCGCAGCAACCCCATTGGCAACGCCCCAGGCAGTGCCGCAGATTGCAGACCAGCCGCGCCCCGCCCCGGTCCATGGCCGGGTCAGCATTGCCTTTGGCCAAAGGGGCGAAGCCGGCCCGGCGCGGGGCGTGACCTTCTCCGCTACGGGCGGCGCACGCGTCGTCAGCCCCTGCACCGGGCGCGCGGTATTCGCCGGGCCCTTCCGGCGCTTCGGGCAGATCATCATCCTGGAATGCGGCCCCGGCCTGCATCTGGTTCTGGCGGGGTTTGACGCTTTGGATACCGAAGCGGGGGCCGCGCTGCTGGCGGGCGAGGCGCTTGGCCGACTAGGCGGGGGCGCGGATGGGCGCGGCGCGCTTTACGTGGAATTGCGCCGCAATGGCCAGGTGGTGGACCCGATCCCCTGGCTTGGCGGGGCCGAATAGCGGCCCGCGAGATTTTTCGGCGACGCAAAGCATTCTAGAGTCGCGCAAAGCCTTACGAACGCCTATCTTACACAGGGGTTTTCCGGCTCCGGCCGAGTGATGAGAAGGATTGCGGCGCATGCAGCGCGGGATTTTGCGTTATGCGGGGATTGGTGCGGCCTTTGCCGCCGGCGTGGTGGTGGGCCCCTTGGTTGCTGCCTGGGCGCAGGAAGGTGGCCGGGCTGAGACCTATCGGCTGCTCAACCTGTTTGGCGATGTGTTCGAAAGGGTGCGCGCCGAATATGTCGAACCAGTGAATGACCGGGACGCGATTGAGAACGCGATCCAGGGCATGCTGTCCAGCCTTGATCCGCATTCATCCTATTTGAATCAGCGCAGCTTCCGCGACATGCAAACCCAGACCCGCGGTGAATTCGGCGGGCTTGGGATCGAGGTGACGCAGGAAGGCGGCTATATCAAGGTCATCAGCCCGATTGACGAAACCCCTGCCGCGCGGGCCGGCGTCAGGCCGGGCGATTTCATCACGCATCTGAACGGGACCTCGGTGCAGGGGCTGACCTTGCAGGAAGCGGTGGACCAGATGCGTGGCCAACGCGGCACGCAAATCAAGCTGACGATCCGTCGCCAAGGGGCGGAACGGCCGATTGAACTGACGCTGACGCGCGATGTGATCCGCCCGCAAGTGGTGCGCTTCCGGCTGGAAGACGGCAATCTCGGTTATGTCCGTGTGACATCCTTCAATGAACAGACGGAGGCGGGGCTGCGCCGCGCGGTGCAGCAATTGAAGCAGCAGGCGCAGGGCGGGCTGAAGGGCCTGGTGCTGGATTTGCGCAATAATCCGGGCGGTTTGCTTGATCAGGCAGTGCAAGTCACGGATGATTTCCTGACGCAGGGGGAAATTGTCTCCACCCGCGCGCGCCGCGCGGAAGATGCGCAGCGCTGGAATGCCAAGCCCGGCGATATCGCCGATGGGCTGCCTATTGTTGTGCTGATCAATAGCGGCAGCGCGAGTGCGAGTGAAATCGTCGCCGGCGCGCTGCAGGATCACCGCCGCGCCGTGGTTGTGGGCGTGAAATCCTTCGGCAAGGGCAGCGTGCAAACTGTGATGCCGGTGCCGGGCAATGGCGCCATCCGTTTGACGACGGCGCGGTATTACACACCCTCTGGCCGGTCCATCCAGGGGACGGGGATTGAACCCGATATCGAAGTGCTGGCAACGCGCGAAGAAACCCGCGCCGCCCAGGCGCCGCGTGATCGGGAAGCGGATTTGCGCCGGTCACTCCGGAATGATGGTCAGGCGGAAACCCGCGCGCCCATCCCGCCGCCGCCGCTCAACCTGCCGGCGGGCCTGGTGGAACGCGTGGTGCGCCAGCCGGCGGAAGGCGCCCCGGCCTTTGACCCGACCAAGCCGGAAACGGATCATCAACTTCAGCAGGCTTTAATGCTGCTGCGCGGCATGGCTTCGGCGCCACGCGGCGGACAGCGCTGAGGATGTGATGGCAGAAGGTTTGCCGCGCCGGGTATTCGCCGGCTGGCGCGGGCTTGGCCTGTTTTGGGTTCTGGTGCTGCTGCTTCTGGGTGGCGGCGCAGTTTGGCTCGACAGCCTGGGTCCGCCCGAACCGCGTGAAGCGACGGTGGCCGAGGCCGCGCCAGCACCCGAACCCGCACCCGCGCCTGCCCAGGCGGAGCCGACACCGCAGCCCGCGCCTGCCGCCGCCCCCGTGGCTGAAACGCCAGCCCCACCCGCGCCAACGCCCGCCCCTGCGTCGGAGCCCGCTTCACCAAGTGTAGAGGCAGCAGCGCAAACCCCCGCCGCCCCCGCACCGCCGCCGCTTGATGTGCCGGTTGTCGCCCCTGATTTCCCAAATGCGCGGCCTATCCCAGCGCCCGATACCGCCCTTTTGGAACAGGGGCGCTTTGGTGCCCTGCCGCGCGTTGGCGCTGATGGCCGCACCTCCATCCGCGCCTATGCCGGGCAGTTCGACCGGCAGGATACCCGCCCGCGTATTGGCATCATCGTTGCCGATATCGGCATTTCGAATGCGCAGACGGAAGATGCCATGCGCCGCCTGCCGCCGGCCGTCACCTTCGCGATTTCGCCCTATGCGCCGCGCGCGGCTCAGGTGGCGGAACGGCTGCGCGCCAAAGGGGCTGAAACTTTGATCGGCCTGCCGCTGGAACCCGCCGGCTATCCGTTGAATGACCCCGGCAATCGCGCCCTGCTGACCGGTCGTTCGGCACCAGAAAACATGGCCAATCTGGAATGGGTGCTGTCGCGCTTTCCGGGCTATGTCGGCGCCATCGGCGTGGTCGGTGGCATGCGGGGCGAACGCTTCGCTGCCATGGAGCAAAGCTACCAGGCGCTGCAGGAATCGCTCCGCAATCGTGGCCTGTTGTTTGTGGATGCACGCCCTGGTGTTGCCCCACCGGCGCGGGCCTGGGGCCGTTCCGTGGATGTGATTTTGGATGAACCCGCGACCCGGTCGGAAATCGAACGCCGCCTTGGGGAGTTGGAAGCCATCGCCAAGGCGCGCAATTCGGCGCTGGGCCTTGCGCATGCCGCAACGCCGGTGGTGGTGGATCGGCTGGTGGCCTGGGCGGCCGGGCTTGAACGGCGCGGCGTGGTGCTGGCCCCCATTTCCGTACTCATCCGCCGCCCGCCCGAGCCCGGTGAGGCCCGCACGCAATGACGCTGCCCTATCGCGACAATGTTGGCGCGTTGCTTTTCAACGCGGTCGGGCAGGTGCTTATCGCGCGGCGCGCCGATTTGCCGAATGCCGAAGGGGCGGCGGGCGGTTGGCAATTGCCGCAGGGTGGGATGGATGCGGGCGAAGACCCCACCATCGCCATCTTCCGTGAATTGCAGGAGGAAATCGGCACCGCCAAAGCCCAGATTCTGGCCGAACATCCAAGCTGGCTATTTTATGACCTGCCACCAGAACTGATCGGCAAAGCGCTTGGCGGCAAGTATCGCGGACAAAGGCAGAAATGGTTTGCGCTCCGCTTTCTGGGCGATGATGCCGATATCCGGCTTGATCTTGACCCGCACCCAGAATTCGATGCTTGGCGATGGGCGCAACTTCAGGAATTGCCCGCGCTGGCGGTGGAATTCAAGCGCGCAATTTATGAGGATCTGGCGCGGGAATTTGCGCGCTTTGGCGAATGACGCAAACCCATAGCATCAATTTCACGCCGCTGCCCCCGGCGCATACGGATCAAGGACCGCATCCGGCAGTGCCATAAACCGCGCGCCGTAAGTCCAAACCAGCGCGCATTCCACAAGACGCCCCGGAAAAGCTGCACGCAGCAGCGCGCGATAGGCTGCCATTTGTCGCAGATAAAGCGGCGCCACATCCGTCACCTGTTCCGGCGGTGGGCGATTCGTCTTGTAATCCAGCACCAGGACGCGATCCGCTTCTATCTTCAGCCGATCCACCTGGCCTGCGATCAACCGGCCATTTACCTCACCGGCCAAGGGCGCTTCGGCCAGGCTGCCCGCGCCAAGGGCTGCGCGCATCCAGCCCTGGCGCAGCAGGTCCAAAACCTCCTGCAAGGTGGCTTCCTGTTCTGCCGCTGTTAGCCCCGGCGCGCGGCGCGCGAGGAAGCGGCGCGAGAGTTCTTCCCATCCCGTTTCGGGATGTTCAGGCAGGCTTTGCAACAGCGCATGCACCAAGCGCCCGCGCCGGAAACGCAGCCCCAGCGGGTCTTGCGCCGGGCGCGGCGCGGCGGCGGGGGTTTCCTGTTCACCGGGCAGGGCAGAAGGGGCAAGGCTGCCGGCCGGTGCTTCCGCGGCCAGCTTCTGCCAGGCCCAGGCGGGCGGGCGCGCCTCGGCCGCGCTGGCAAGCAAGGGGTCTTCCAGGCGGGGCGGCGCGGTCTGTGGTGTGCTGAGGCTCAGCAGTTTCGGTGCGATCCCAAAACCATCGGCGGCAGCGCCAAAAGCGGCAGGGTCGAAGCTGGATGTCTCATGCCCCGCAAGCCGGACAAATCCTTGCGCCACCAGATCATACCAGCAGCCCGGGGGCAGATTTTTTGCGCTATTCCAGCCGCAAATGATCAGCCGATCTTCGGCCCGCGTCAGCGCGACATAAAGCAACCGGTGTTCTTCTTCTGCTTCGCGTGCCTGATCCGCCTGGCGCTGCGCGGTCAAAGCCGGCGCTTCAAAGCCCTTGGTCTGCGGTGCCCATACGGGCAGCGGCGTATCGCCATCTTCAAACCAGCGGAGCGTTTTGCTGTCCTGCGTTCTGCGTGTGGTGTCGGGCAGAATGACGATCGGCGCCTGCAAGCCCTTGGCGCCATGCACGGTCATGATGCGCACCACATCACCCGCGGCTTCCGCTTCGCGCTTGATCTCGGCGCCGCCTTGTCGGAGCCAATGCACAAAGCCCTGCAGCGATGGCGGATTGAGCTTTTCATGTTCAAGGGCGACATTGAGGAATTCATCCAGCGGATCGCCCGCATCCGGCCCAAGCCGCGCCAAGATGCGCGCCCGCCCCGCGCGGGGATCGAGCGGCCCAGGCGCGCCGAGTACATCCGCAAACAAGCCATAGGGCGTCATGAAATCAAGTTCCGCCGCTTGCGCTGCCAACCAATCGGCGACCTGCCCGAAATCTGTCGCGCTGCCACGATGCGCCATCAGCGCCGCATGCAGCGATGATTTGCTGCGCCCATGCGCGAGGGTGAAGAGCGCATCCTCATCCAGCCCGATCAACGGCGATTTGAGGAGTGCAGCGAGGGTCAAATCATCATCCGGCAGCAGCAACCAGCCAGCGAGTGCGAGCATATCCTGCACCGCCAATTCATCCGCCAGCACCATGCGGTCAATGCCGCCAACCGGGATGGAAAGCTTCTTCAATTCGCGCACAAGTGCCGGCGCAAAGCCGCCGCGTTTCCGCCCGCGCAGCAGCACCAGAATGTCACCGGGGCGAATCCGTCGGCCTTTGGGCTGCGCATCCTCCCTGCCCTTTTCGATACGCGCCGGAAGGGTTTCGTTCTTGATCAGATGTTCAATGCGCGCAGCAATCGCCGCGGCAAGCTGCGGTGCTGCGCCTTCCGCTGCAACGGCCTGTTCCGGCGGCGCCCAATCGGGCGGCGCTTCGGCCTTTGCGGTTTGCAGGATCGGCCAAAGCTCCACGCTGCCGGCATGGCCCGCGCGATCTGCGTAATGCCGCAAGGGTTCATGCTGCGCGACGCCATCACGCGCCGGCGCATCAGCAAATACGGCATCCACCAAGGCAAGCACTGGTTCGGTGGAGCGGAAGGAAACATCAAGCGGCACGGGGCGAAATTCCTGCCCAGACGCTCTCACAATGCCTTCGTAATGGTCCCTCGCCTCCTTGAATCTTTCTACTTCCGCGCCCTGAAAGGCATAGATGGATTGCTTCTGATCGCCGACGGCGAAGATGCTGCGCTGTTCTTCCCGCGCGCCAAGGCCGGCGAAGAATTCCGCTGATAACGCGCGCACAATGCCCCATTGTTCCGGGTTGGAATCCTGCGCCTCATCCAGCAGGATGTGATCCAACCCGTCATCCAGCTTGTACAAAACCCAGGCGCTGCCAGGGTTATCCAGCAATTTGCGCGCGCCCGCGATCAGATCATCGTAATCGAGCAGGCCGGCATTTTCCTTCGCCGCCTGATAGCGGCGCAGTACTGGTGTGCCAATGGCGAAAAGCGCCATGCTGGCAGCAAGCACGCGTGCGGCGGCGTGATCCTGATCCAGCACTTGCAGCCGCGCGGCTTCGTCTTCCATCAATTGCTGGATTTCGGCCTGCCGAGACGCGGGAATGGATTTCGTCGCGAATTTTTTGCGAATACTACGCTTGTCGGTGAAGAAAACGTCATGCCACTCTGCATAGGCTTCCGCACGTGCAGCGTGATCCAGTGCCAGCCATTGCAACATAGCGTTGGCGAGTTTCTGGTCAGTGGTGCTGCCGCCCTTCAAAGTCTCGGCTGCCTGCCGTAATGCGGCTTCCTGATCTGGTGCCGCGATTTCGGCGAGGATTTCAGCTTCTTCCACGCGTCCTTGGGAAAGCCCAAGCTTGCGCGCCAGCGCGGCCCGCAGCCCTGCCATGCCTTGGCGTTTTTGTTCCGCATCTAATAATTTGGCGCTGGCGCCGGCCATGTCGCCCATCACCTCGGCAAAGCGCGTAGGCGCCTGATACTTCGCCAGGATCGCCAGCGCATCCTGCGCCGCCCCGCCCACCAGCAGCGCATCGCGTTCGCGCGCCAGAAGCGCGCGGCCATCCTGTTGCTGCATCACCGCGAATTGTGGCGCGAGGCCCGCTTCCAGCGGAAATCCGCGCAGCAAGGATTGCGCAAAACCATGCAAGGTTGAAATACGCATGCCGCCTGGCTGTTCCAACACCTCCACAAACAACCGCCGCGCTGCGGCCAGCCCTTCGCGTCCTGGCGAAGTGCCTGTCAGATTCTGCAATGTCTCCGTGAGTTTTGCATCATCCGCAACCGCCCATTCACCAAGCCTGAGCGCCAGCCGCGTTGCCATTTCAGCCGCTGCTGCCTTGGTGAATGTCAGGCACAGGATGCGCCCCGGCGGTACACCCGCCAGCAATAACCTCAGTAACCTATCCGTCAGCAGCTTGGTTTTGCCCGAACCTGCGGAAGCTTCCACCCAGGCGGAGGCGTTCGGATCGGCGGCAAAGGTCTGCGCGGCTTCGGCGCGTTTACGGGCCTCGCTCACGCTGCGTTATCCTCGCCAGAGGACCATTCATCCACCCGCGCCAGATGATCATAATCATCGCCAGGCGTGCCGCGCGCGGGGTGCGGGAAGCTTTCAAAGGGCGCGTCACCCAACAACATGCGCTCCGCCAGCGCTGTAATGCGTATGCGGGCGAGATCAGCCCAAACCCTGCCATCTTTCGTTGTGGAGCCGAGGTTTTCTTCCTCGCCCGGCTTTTCGCCGCCGCTCAATTTCCAATAGACCAGCGCGGCGGCCTTGGCGTCTGCGTTGATCGTCGGATAGCCGCCGGCTTCCAGGATCATTGCCTCCAAAGCCAATTGCGGCGCCGCACCTGTCATAACCTGGGGCGCACCCGGCACCTGGCCAGTCTTGTAATCCAGCACGCGCCAGCCGCCGCCCGCCAATTCATCCAGCCGATCCGCCTTGGCGAGGATTTCAACCTCTCCGCCCGCCAATTGTAGCAAGACGCTGCCTTCATGTTCCGTCAGGCAGCGCAGCAAGCGGTTTTGTGCGCGGAGCTTTTCTTCTTCGGCAATCACGAATTCGCCCATGCGCGCCATGCGCGGCCCCCAAAATGCGAGCACGCCGGGATGCACTGATTCCTTCTGCAATGCCTCGGCACAGGCTTGCGCCCATAAGGCACGCGCAACGGCAATGCCGGGCCAGCCCGTCCCAAGCCCAGCCAGGAAAAACCGCATGGCGTGATGCACCAGCGTGCCATATTCGCGCGCGCCAATATCCGCATCCAGATCATCAAGTGCCTGCAGGCGCAGGATACGCTTGGCGTAGAAGGCGTAAGGATCTGCGATAAGCTGCGTCGCGTCCGAAACACTCAAACGGCGCGGGCGGACATCTACCGGCGGGCTCGGTGCCGGGCGGCCCCAGGGCTTTGCGGCGCCTGCTGGCGCATCCAAACTTGCCGCCCAGCGCGCCGCATCACTGGCGGGGATTTTGATCTCGCCCTGGCCTTTCAGGAAGGTTTCAAGTCGCGTTAGCCAACGTGTTGGCACGCTTGGCGCGCCAACACGCTTGCGCGCGCTGGACAGCACCAATTCGCCGGCATCGCTTGCGGCATGGAAGAAATCCGCCGCCACGCGACCAATGCGCGCTTCCGGTGCGGGCAGTCCGAAACGCGCGCGCATCGGGCGGCTCATCCAAGGGCCTGGTTCGGTTGCTTGCGGCCAGATGTTTTCTTCCAGCGCGCCCAGGATCACGCGATCAAAATGCTGCAAACGCGCTTCCAAAAGCCCGAGGATCGCAATGCGCGGATGCGCGGCCGTATCGCGCCGCGCGCGAAATGGTGGCGCGATTGGCCCCGCCAACATGGCATCAAATGCCGCCGGCCATTCGGCAGGCTTGATCGGCGGCACCTCCACCAGTGCTTCAGCAAGAGCAGCCAAATGCCGCGCCAAAGCCTCCCCTTCCTCACCAGCGTAAAGCCTAAGGCCGCCGGGCATTTCCGGTGTTGCCGCAAGCGCTTCCGCTGCCGCCAGATGGAGCGCCAGCAGATCAGCGGGCGGGCGCGCTGGGCTTGGCGGCAAGGCAGTGAAATCGCCAAGCGCCGATTGCAAGGCATCCAACAAGCCAAGCAATGCGGTATCGCCCTTAGGCAAGGCCGCACGCAGCGCATCAAGCCCTGCTGCCGGGCGTGGCCCGCGCAAGCATTTCCGCTCAAGGGCGCGCACCGCATCAAGCCAGGCACCGCGTTCCATGCCTGCGCTGCATAGCGGATGCTTCAAGACTGCCAGCAAAGGCGCAGGCGCGAAGCCATCAGCCACCATGCGCGCAATCAGGCGCAGAAACGCCGCCGCCGGCGCATCGGCCAAGGGCGCGCCGGCGCTGTCATCAGCGGTGATGCCGTGGCGCGCGAGTTCTGCCGCCACACGCCGCGCCAAATCGCGATCCGGCGTGATCAAGGCAGCGCGTTTGCCGGGGACCTCCAATGCCTCGCGCAGCAAAAGCGCAATGCCAGTAGCTTCCTGCTGTGCATCGGCGGCTTCAAGCCGGCTGATGCCAGCAAGTGCGGCCTGCCAGCGCGGCGCATCGCGTTCGGCCCAAATCTCCAAACCCTCGGCGGGGCGGAGGCTGCGTGCCAGCATCACGGCGCGATCCGCAGGCGCGCCGGCGTGATCCGCAGCATTCCATAGGCGCGGCGCATTAAGCTCCACGCCAAGATCGGCAAGCAGTTTCAATTGACCGGCAAAGGGATGGCTCGGCGCGCGGCGAATGGCGTCAGCCAGGCTTGGCGTGATCGGTTCGGCCATGCCTTGCAGCACCAGCGCGCCATTGGGCAGGTTCGCGATGCAGCGGAGCAAAGCGGTCGCGGCGGGGATGGTACCGCCCGCGCCAATGCCGGCGGCGATCAGCTTTTCGCGGGGTGGTGCCGCTTCCAGGGCGCGGCGTTGCGCAATCAATGCGCGCACACGCGCCAGGCCAAGATCCATCAGGCGCTGATTTTGCAGCCAGCCATTCCAATCGCGCACCACCGCCTGCAAAAGCTTCGTGGTGATTTGCCAATGCACCGCCAATTTATCCGGCACCAGCCCATCCAGGCGCGAAAGCCAGCTCGCCGCGAAATCCACCGGGTCCGCGGTTTCAATCAGGTCAAGATCAGCTTCTTCAAAGGCGATTTCATCGAAAAGCGTCGCAAGCTCCCCGGCTAATAGCCAGGCTTGCTCGGCGCCAAGCGGCCCGCCGAAGCGGCGCGGAATGCCAAGCACGATGCGCGACAATACGGCTTGCCGCGTCAGCGGCGCTACCGCCGGTGGCAAATCAAGCAGCGCGGGCAACGTCAATTCATCTGCCTCTTCCACCGAAAGCCCGGGCAGCGCGCGCATGCGCGGCAGCAATAGCGCGCGGCCGCCAGCGGCCGTCAGGAAGGCTTCGCGCAAGGCACGCGCGGCACGCCGCGTTGGCAGCAGCAGCGTATAATTGGCCAGTGCGACGGGATCGTCGCGCGGTATTTGTGCAAGTAACCCCTCGGCCAGCGCGGGCAGGAAGCGCTGATCGGCGGGGATCGTGAAAACGCGCAAGGGCGCCTGCTTCAGAACAGCGCGCGGATCACGCCGCTGCGCAGCACGGCTTCGGCATGTTCCAGATCAGCGGGTGTGGACAAATGAAACCACACGCCATCATGCACCAGCCCGTAAAGCCGCCCGGCTGCAATCGCGCGATTGTAAAGCCTGTTCAGACTGAAGGCGCCGCTTGGTGCCCCTTCAAACAACGCGGGTGAGAGGATTTGCACGCCACCGAAAAGATAGGGCGAAACCTCGCCTTCTTCCGGCCGGCGAACGGCGCCCAGCGGATCGAGCATGAAATCCCCGCGCCCGACTTCACCGGCGATTTGTGCTGTGCGGATCAGCAACAAAAGCCCATCCATGCGTTCGGGATCGAAGGCAGCGGCCAGGCGCTTGAGCGCAGGGTGCGGGCCATCCAGCCAAAAGGCATCGCCATTCACCACCGCAAAGGGCGCATCACCAAGCGCGGGCAAGGCGCGCGCCACACCGCCGCCGGTCTCAAGCAGGGTTTCTTCGCGTTGCAGGGTAATGCGCGGCGTGATGCGTGCCGCGACACAGGCCGCGACCTGATCTGCCAGCCAATGCGCATTCACCACCGCGTCCGTGACGCCCGCATCGGTCAACCGATCCAGCGCATGATCAAGCAGGCTCCGCCCGGCCAAGGGCAAAAGCGGTTTCGGCATGGCTTCCGACAGGGGGCGCATGCGTGTGCCAAGGCCGGCCGCCAGAACCATGGCGCGGGAGAGGGTGATCATGCAGGCTCCTTCGCCGGATCGGGATTGCGGCGCAAGTGGCGCGGCAGGGTAGCATCCAACCACAGGCGCAGCGGTGTGGTGGCGGGATGCGCCAGTGCTTCATCCAAAAGCCGCCAGCAGCGCGGCCCATGCACAAGGTAATGATGCTTATTGTCGCGGCGCGAGAGCCGCACCCAAAGCGCCGCCACGCGCAAATGGCGCTGCGCGGCACAGGCGGCCATGGCGGCGGTGAAATCCTCGTGCACCAAACCTGGCCGTGCGGCGAAATAGCGTTCAATCGCCGCATCGCGCGCTGCCGGCGCCACATCGCGCCGTGCATCCTGCACGAGCGAAACCAAATCATAGGCCGGGTGCCCCAACCCGGCATCCTGGAAATCGAGCAAGCCGGTGCGCCTTGCGCGCGCGCGATCCTCAAGCCGCATCAGATTGGCCGGGAAGTAATCGCGATGCACAAAACCTTGCGTGCCGGCGAAGGGGGCGAGCATGGCGCGCAGCGCATCATCAAGCCCGGCGCGCAGATCCCCACCAGGCGGGCTTCCCATCATCGCCGGCCACCACCAATCGAGGAAAGTTGCCGCCGTCGCCCGCGCCATGGCCGCCGCATCCCAGGCGGGCAGGCCGGGCGGTGGCGCTGCCTCATGCAAGGCCGCGAGGGTTTCAGCCGCTTCGGCATAAAGCGCAGGGGCGGGCATGCCGGCATCCAACAACGCGGCATGGGTGGCATCGCCGAAATCCTCCAGTAGCACGAGGCCCGCTTCCGGGTCGGAAGCGATGATCTCGGGCGCGGAAAGCCCAAGGCCCAGGATATGGCCCGCAATGGCGATGAAGGGGCGGGTGTTTTCGGGCGGCGGCGCTTCCATCAGCAAGGCCGGGCGCGGCCCGCCATGCAGGCGGGTATAGTGGCGGGCAGAGGCGTCAGAAGGCAGCGGGTCCAACCGCGCCGCGCCAAAACCGGCAGCCCGCAGAAAAGCGGTGGTCATGGGCGCAAGCCTTCCATTCTGGCATCCCAACCGCTCAGCACCACATGGCGGGCTTCTTCTGCCGTGCCGGGTGTCAGATGGATGCGCAGCGCATCTGGGGGGGCCAGCGGGCCCAGTCTTTCGGGCCATTCCACGAGCACAATCCCCTCCCGCGCTTCCTCCCAGCCGAGTTCCGCGAGGCCCTCAGGGCCGGACAGGCGATAAAGGTCGAAATGATGCGCCGGGCCGCAGGGCAGATCATAGCTCTGCACCAAAGTGAAGGTCGGGCTTGGCACTTCAAGCGCGGGATCGCCTGTGGCAGCGCGCAGCAGGGCGCGGGCAAAGGCGCTTTTGCCGGCGCCAAGCGGGCCATCCAGCAGCACCGCATCGCCGGGGCGGAGCATTGGCGCAAGCCGCGCAGCGAGTGCTTCCGTCGCCGCCAGATCGGGCAGATCCAAGGCAATTTCCACCGGCGCCTGATCCTCCCTTTCCGTCAAAGCTTTGACCAAAACCAAGTCTCGTCTATCACGCCCCCCTGGATTCGGGGGAGAGCCCATGCCGGCCGAGATTGAAACCGATGTCGCGATTATTGGCGCGGGCCCTGTCGGGCTTTTCGCGGTGTTTGAATGCGGCATGCTGCGCATGAAATCCGTGGTGATTGACGCGCTGGAAGCCATTGGCGGGCAATGCACGGCGCTTTATCCGGAAAAGCCGATTTTCGACATTCCCGCCCATCCGCAAATCGCCGCCGCTGATCTGATTGGCAAGTTGGAAGAGCAGGCCGCCCCCTTTGCGCCGCAATTTTTGTTTGGCCGCCGTGTTGAGACCTTGCGTCAGGAGGGTAGCGCTTTGGTGCTGGGCACTTCCGCCGGCGATACCATTCGCGCCAAGGCGGTGATCCTGGCCGCGGGCGCGGGTGCCTTTGGCCCCAATCGCCCGCCCTTGGCAGGGCTTGCCGGCTACGAAGCCTCCGGCGCCGTACGCTACATGGTGGCGAAACGGGAAGAATTTCGCGGCAAGCGCGTGGTGATTGCGGGTGGCGGTGATTCCGCCGTGGATTGGGCGCTCTCCCTCAAGGATGTCGCGGCCAAGGTGGTGGTGGTGCATCGCCGCCCGAAATTCCGCGCGGCACCTGAGACCGCCGCGCAGCTGGAAGCCGCCGCCGCGCGGGGAGAGGTGGAAATGGCCATCCCCTATCAGCTCCATGGCCTGAAGGGCGATGGCGCCAAGCTGGAAGCGGTGGAATTGGCGACGCTGCAAGGCGAAACCCGCGACGTGCCGGCGGATCATCTGCTGGCGTTTTTCGGCCTTTCGATGGATCTGGGCCCAATCGCCGATTGGGGGCTTGGCCTTGAACGCAGCCATGTCAGCGTGACACCCGCAACCTGTGAAACCAATATCCCCGGCGTCTATGCCATTGGCGATATCGCCACCTATCCCGGCAAGCTTAAGCTGATCCTGCAAGGTTTCTCTGAGGCCGCCATGGCTGCCCATGCCATCCATCCGCGCGTCTTCCCCGATACCGCGCTGCATTTCGAATATTCCACGAGCAAGGGCGTCCCGGGCGCGGCGTGAGCATCACATGCTGAAACTGATCCGCATTTTTGCCTTTCTGCTGCTCGCGATTCTTGGCGGGTTATGGGGCCTTGCCTGGTATATGCGCGCGCCGAATGAGGCGATGGGCGAAGCCTTCCTGAGGCAATTGGCGCAATTCGGGGGCGCGGATATGCCGGCACCCTCGGCAGGGGGCGTGCAATTGCCGCAAGGTATCGCGCTTGGTGGGGCCTTCAGCTTGCAGGACCATACCGGCCAACGCGTCACGGAACGCGCCTTCTCGGGGAAGCTTGGCCTGATCTATTTCGGCTTCACCTATTGCCCCGATGTCTGCCCGACCGAATTGGGGGTGATGGCATCAGCGCTTGATTTGCTGGGATCAGACGCGGCGCGGGTTTTGCCAGTGCTGATCACCATAGACCCGGCGCGTGACACGCCTGAGGCCTTGGCCGATTACGTTGCCCGCTTTCATCCGGCCATGATCGGTTTGACCGGTACGGATGAGGAAATCGCCGCCGCCGCCCGGGCCTTTCGTGTCTATTACAGGAAGGTCAATCCGCCGGGCGCCAGCGATTACCTGATGGATCATTCATCCTTCATCTATCTGGTCGGTCCTGATGGCCGCGTGCGCCAGCTTTTCCGCCCCAATACGCCGCCCGAGACCATCGCCGCAGCGATCAAGGGGCAGCTACGCCAGCTTTAGACCCGCCCCGGCTTTCAAAGTGAAAAATCTCCTGCTAGGCTCTTCAACCCGTCGAGCCGAAAAAAATTCGGAAGCAAAAAAAAGGAATGCTGGATGGAAAACGATTTTAGTGAGCGGGAAGGCAGTGCCGAACGTGGCGCCGCCGGAAGCCCCAGGCACACCAGAAGATTATCGGACAAGATCCTGATCGCTTTTCACCATGCCTGCGACCAGTCTGATTTCGATGTGGCGAATGATCTGTTGGTCATTCTTGAGAAAATGCTGAAACGGCCAAGCGCTGGTTCCGACAGCAATCGCCGAAAGAGCATTGAAAGCCTGGTCGCCGCGCATGAGAGGCTCTGGCTGCTGCGCCATCCGGAAGCGCGCGAAGGCTAATCAGCGCCAATCTGCGCCGCGTCACGTAGGATCGCCTCGGCGGCATCGGTGAAGCGGCCATCGGCTTCGTGCAGCGCAAGGCCGGGCAGGATTTTTGCCGGACTGCGCGCCCCCTTGCGGGCGCGGAGCAAGATGCGCTTGGCGGCAACGCCCGCGCGTGGCCAAAGCGGCAGCAATTCCACCGCGCCAAAGCTTGCGTCGCGCATGGCGGCCACCGCCGCATCAAACCGCGCGGCAGGCAGGATCAGGCTCAGGCTGCCACGTGGCGCAATGGCGGCGGCGAGAAACCCCACCCAATCTGCCAAGCCTGGCCCCGCTTCATGTGTCGCGGCGCGGCGAATGGCGCCGGGCGGCGGCGTGCCGCCTGGCCAATAGGGCGGATTGGCGAAGCCATGCGCCACGGGGCCAAGTGCGCGCGCCAAAGCCAAATCCGCAATATCCCCTTGTTCGATCTGCGCTGTGAGCCCAGTCCGCGCAGCATTCTCCCGCGCTAGCGCTGCCATGGCGGCTTCGCGTTCCACCGCGCGAATCGTAAGTCCTGGCACGCGGGCGGCCAGGCACAAAAACGCTGCACCAGTACCGGGGCCGGCTTCCAAAACGGTCTCGCCGGGTTTCGCCGGCACAAAGGCGGCCAGCAGCACCGCATCCAGCCCGGCACGAAAACCCTTGGCCGGTTGGCGCAGCGCGACACGACCATTCAGCAGGCGGTCTTCGGTGAAATCGGTCACAGGCCCTCGGCCTCCCCCGCGTCACGCAGGATACGCTCGGCTGCGGCGGCATCTTCTTCACGCACGGCCAAGCGCCGCGGAAAGGCGCCGATGCCCCCTTCAACCGCGCTGATATGCTGATCCAGCAGCACGGTTTCGATGCCGGCATCCTTCAGCAAGGCTTGCAGGAAGCTGAGCCGGATCGGGTTAGTGCTGCGGATCAGTACGCGCATGGGAAGCCCTCTCCACCGGTCCTTTCGCTTGCCGGTCCGGCATGTGGCGCTTATGGTGCGCTGCGCATTCAAAGGTGAGCAAGAGTGGATTTGGCGCCGCAGCACATGCCTGGCGAGGATCGGGGGCGGGGGGAAGATGCCCTGACCGCCTTGACGGCGCTTGTTCAGGCGGATCTGGAAGCCTGCAACCGCCTGATCGTGGAGCGGATGCAAAGCCCGGTGGCGCTGATCCCGCAATTGGCCGCGCATCTGGTCGCTGCCGGCGGGAAACGGCTACGCCCATTGCTGACTTTGGCGGCGGCGAAGCTTTGCGGCTACCAGGGCGAAAGGCATGTATCGCTCGCAGCCTGTGTGGAATTCATTCATACTGCGACACTGTTGCATGATGATGTGGTGGATGAAAGCGCGCTCCGGCGTGGGCAGGCCAGCGCCAATGCGCTGTTTGGCAATAAGGCTTCTGTGCTGGTCGGCGATTTTCTGTTCGCCCGCGCCTTTCAATTGATGGTGGCGGATGGGTCGCTTGAGGTGTTGCGCATCCTCTCCGCCGCCGCGGCCACGATTGCCGAGGGCGAAGTGCTGCAATTGATGACACAGAATGATACCGCGACCACGGAAGACCAGTATCTGGCGGTGATTGAAGGCAAGACAGCCGCGCTATTTGCCGCCGCCACCGAAGTGGGCGCGGTGATTGCGGATCGGCCGCGCGCGGAACAGGCGGCGCTTTGTGATTATGGCGGCGCGCTTGGTATCGCGTTTCAATTGGTGGATGACGCGCTGGATTACGCTGCCGATCAGGAAGCGCTTGGCAAGACAGTCGGTGATGATTTCCGCGAGGGCAAGATCACCCTGCCGGTATTGCTCGCCTTCGCGCGCGGTAGCGAGGAAGAACGCGGTTTTTGGCGTCGTGTTCTGGAAGCAGGCGACCAGCAGGACGCTGATCTCGCGACCGCCATGGCGCTGATGACGAAATACGACACGATTGGTGAGACAATCGCCCGCGCGCGGCGTTATGGCGACAAGGCGATTGCGGCTTTGGATGTTTTCGCTGACACCACCGAACGTCGCGCCATGGTGGAAGTGGTGCGGTTCTGTATTGATCGGGCGCGCTGATTTTTCCGGGCGCGCCCCGGTCTGGCTGGTTTTGCCCGGCGTTTATGTGACCCAATAAAGTCTTTGCTGGTTCCCACCCATGCTCCCACTCAACCAGGCCTGAGGCGCTGATAAATCGGGCGCAGCAGAAAGGGCGTCAGAAAAAGTGGGAATTGCCCAAGCGCGAAGAACAGCAAAATACGCTCATCGGTGGCCGCCGGCAGCACCGCCAGAAACAGCGCCATATTGCGATTGCCGCCGAGCAAACCCGCCGTCAGCGCCAGCTTCTTGCCAGTGGGCGCAAAAACCAAGGCGGTTGCGGCATTCAGGCCGAAATTCGCAGCGAAGGCCAAAGCCAGACCCCCCATCACCCAGGCAGGGTCTGAGGTGATTTTGGCCAGCATCCCATCCATCACGCCAAAGCCGAAAATCACGACAAGCCACACCACGGACCCATCCAGGGCGCCGGCATAGCGTTGCAGCCGCGCGGGGCCCAGTAGCCGGCGCAGGGCCACCGCAATCAACAAGGGCAGGCCGACCACCAGCATCAGGCGTCCCATCAGTGCCGAAAGTGAAATCGCCAAATCAATGCCCATCAACCCAAGCGCCAGCGGCGGCGCGGTGAAGGGCACAATCAGCGTGGTGATGATGGCGACCACCAGCGAAATCTCTCCATCCAGCCCCACCATGCGCGCAAATGCGGGGGAAGATGTGGCAGCGCAGCCCATGGCGCTGATCACCAACCCCGCAACCAAGGGTCCTTCAAAGCCAAAGCCGCGCAGCACCAGGAATAGCAGGATGGGGCAGACCAGCATCATCCAGCCGACCAGTAGCGCCACCAGGACGGGCCGGCGCAAATACGCCACCACCTGCGCCAAATCCACGCGCAGCAGCACAATCGTCATCAGAGTGGCGACCGTGAAGGTCACCACATCACGAAACAGCGCGGCCAAGGGCGGGATGAAAAGCCCCGCGAAAATGCCCAGTGCCAATAGCAGCCCGCCGCGCCGGGCGGACCATTCCAGGAAATCAAGGGCCATCAGCTTGCGCGTTTGCGTGTTATCATGCCCCCAGCATTCCAATTAGGGGCGCGCGACACAAGCTATGGTGCAATGTTGGAAGGAGAATCCCGGCCATGCTGGCCCATGAACCGCTGATCCGGCTGGGCGCCTTTCTGGGTGTGCTCTGTGCCATGCTGGTACTGGAACGCGCCTTTCCGCGCCGAGGGCAGCGGCTATCCTGGCGGCGCTGGCCGGCGAATTTCGGGCTGGTGGTGATTTCCTCCCTGCTGGTGCGGCTGCTGGCACCCGCCGCGGCAATTGGGGCGGCGCTTTATGCGGAAAGCCAGGGGATTGGACTGCTGCGTTGGCTGGGGCTGAATGGCTTGTTTGGCGGCGTTCTGGCGGTGCTGTTGCTCGATCTGCTGATCTATTTTCAGCATCGCGTATTTCATGCCGTGCCGGTGCTATGGCGGCTGCACCGCGTCCATCACGCTGACCCAGAATTGGATGCTTCTTCCGGGCTGCGCTTCCATCCGCTCGAAATCCTGCTGTCCATGGCGATAAAGATGGCGGCGGTGATCGCGCTTGGCGCACCGCCAGAGGCCGTTTTGGTGTTTGAGGTTTTGCTGAATGCGACAAGCCTGTTCAACCACGCAAACCTTGCTTTGCCCGCCTGGGTGGATGGCGCGTTGCGCCTGGTGCTGGTGACGCCCGATATGCATCGTGTGCATCATTCCGAAGTGCGTGAGGAAACCGATAGCGATTTCGGCTTTTGCCTTTCCTGCTGGGACCGGTTGTTCGGTACCTATCGCGCGGAACCCGCTGCCGGGCAGCTTGGTATGGTGATTGGCGTTGCAGAATTTCGTTCGGATCGAGAACAGCGGCTAGACAGGTTGCTGACGCAGCCCTTGCGGGAAACGCCGTGACTTCTTGCGAGGTTTCGATCACCCCTGGGCTAAAATCGCTGCGCGATAGGGCAAGGAAGGCACGGCGCCTTCGAGCGTGCAGGCCAAAGCCCCCGCCGTCACTGCAAGCCGCAAGGTCTTTTCCGGCGTGAAGCCTTCCGTGCTGAACGCTGCGAAGGCGCCAAGGAAGGCATCACCCGCACCGGTACTATCGGCCACCGTGATCCGCGGCGGCGCGGCGTCAATCACAACACCATCCGGGCGCGCCCAAAAAGCACCGATGGCGCCGGCGGTCACGATCACGTCGCGCATTGTCTCGGCAGCGAGCGCGAGCGCCAGATCAGCGGGTTCGGCCTCGCGCTGCGCCAGAATAGCGGCTTCGGTTTCATTCAGCACCAGCATATCCGTGACTGACAGAAGCTCTGGCGCAATCGGCGCCGCAGGGGCGACATTCAGGATGCGGCGCGCGCCCGTCAAGCCGCGAAACAGCGCGGTCGTGGCCGCTTGCGGCGTTTCAAGCTGGGCGAGTGCCACTGCGACATCGGTGGGGGCCGTGAAGCCGGGCGCCAAAGTCAACGCCGCATTGGCACCGGGGAGGATGATGATCTGATTCTCGCCCGCGGCATCGAGCAGAATAGTGGCGGCACCGGTGGGCGCATTGGCGGTTAGCACAGCACCCGCTTCAATGCCCTCGGCTGCCCAAAGCCTGCGCGCTGCCTCGCCAGCCGCGTCATCACCAAGGGCTGCGATCAGGCCAACACGCCCGCCCGCGCGTACTGCCGCGACGGCCTGGTTGCTGCCCTTGCCGCCATGAAATTCCGCCATGCCTAGCGCGGTCAGGGTCTCACCCGGCGCAGGAAAGCGCACGAGCCGCAGCACCGTGTCGCGATTATACGAACCAATAACCAGAATACCGCCCATAAGGGCAAAGCCTGCGGGGCGCGTTAGCCCCGGTCAAGCGCGAAATTACCTGAGGCAGGCCGCCACATGGGGCAGGAAATGCTGCACCGGAGGCGTTTCAAGCCCCGCCACCTTGGCGCCTTCATCAAAACGCCTGAGCCGCACCGCATCTTCCGCCTGCGGCAGTGCCCGGAAGGCGGCAACTTCCTCGGCCGACATAGGCCCGCCTTGCAGCGAAAGGCTGAGCACGGAATCAGGCGAAAGCTTGGCGAAGTAATCCGCTTCCGTCGCGCACAGATAGCGCTTGGCGGCGACATGCAGCCGCACCGGTTCAGTCACTTCCGGTCCGAACCAGGCTTGCAGCCAGACCTGGCCCAATTCCTCATGCTTGTCATCCACACCATGCGCCGCGGGATTGTCCCCCAGATCATGCACCATATGGCCAATATCATGCAGAAGCGCAGCGGCGATCAGCGATGAGGAACACCCCTCACGCTCTGCCTGCCAGGCGGCTTGCAGCGCGTGCTGGCGCTGCGTCACATCATGCAGCCCGTAACGGCCATGGCCCTTGCCATCAATCAGATCGGCCAATTCCTGCAAGCGCGGGTCTTCGGTATTTGCCATGGTGAATTCTCCCCAACGATTCATATTTTCGGTAGCGCTTGATGGGAATTCGGGGAAGCGCCGTCACGGTCGTGTCATCAATTCTTCACGACCATGACGGACAAGCAGAAGACTTATCCAGTCTACGCCGCCTGATTCAACCCACCCATCGCCATAAGCTGCGACAGGTGATGATCCGCATCACCGAACATGGTGTCTATGGTGGTGATGCGCTTGAAGTAATGCCCGCCCAGATATTCCATCGTCATGGCAATGCCGCCATGCAATTGGATGGCGCTCTGGCCGAGGAATTTGCCGGAACGCCCGATCTGCACCTTCACCGCCGACATTTGCCGGCGCCGTTCCACCGCATCGGTCTCGCCAGCCATCATCGCCGCCAGCATGGCCATGGAACGCGCTTCTTCGAGCGAGACCATCATCTCCGCCGCGCGATGCTGCAGCGATTGAAAGGAACCAATCGGCCGGCCGAATTGCTTGCGCGTCTTCAGGTAATCGAGCGTCAGCTTATGCAGCGCATCCATCGCACCAACGGCCTCACCTGCCAGGGCAGCCATGGTTTCATCCACCACGCGATCCACAAGCGCAAGACCATTGCCGGCATCGCCCAGCAGCGCTTCGGCGGGCAGGCTCACGCGATCAAGCGTAATCTCCGCCCCGCGCAGCCCATCCGTCGTCGGATAACCACGCCGAGAGACACCCTTGGCATTCGCCGGCACCAGAAACACGCCAATGCCGGATTTGTCGCGCCGCGTGCCACCGATGCGCGCAGTGACCACGATTTGGTCCGCGACATCGCCATGCAGCACCACACCCTTACGGCCTTCCAGCACCCAGCCGGCACCATCCTTCTTCGCCGTGGTCGCGACATCATGCAAATCATGGCGCGATTGCGGTTCAGTATAGCCAAAGGCGAGTTTCAGCTTGCCGGCCGCAATCTCAGGCACCATGGCCGCACGTTGCGCAGCCGATGCGCCGTGGCGAATGAAGCCACCGCCCATCACGACGGTTGCGAGCCATGGTTCCAGCGTGATCGCGCCGCCCATAGCTTCCGCCATCAGCATCACCTCAACCGGGCCGGCACCAAAGCCGCCATCCTCTTCCGCAAAAGGAAGACCAAATAGGCCGAGATCAGCATAGGCTTCCCACATTTCCTGCGACCAGCCATTGGCTGATTTCATGAAGCGCTTGCGGTCTTCAAACTTGTATTTATCGGCCAGCAGCTTGGTCAGGCTGTCCTGCAACAGCCGCTGGTCTTCGGAAAGATCGAAATCCATGTCTCAGAGCCCCAAAAACGCTTTTGCCATGATGTTCTTTTGGATCTCGGTGGAACCACCATAGATCGTCTGCTTGCGCCAATTGAAATAGGTCGGCTGCGCCAGCGTGGCCCATTCCGGCGCCAATTCCGGCTCATTCCAGCGATCACCATCAGGATCAGCGCCGACCATGCCGTAGGGGCCCGCGGCCATGACATAAAGATCGCTGATCGCCTGCTGAATCTCCGTGCCTCTGATCTTCAGCACTGAAGACGCCGGGTTGGGCTTGCGTTCACTGAGCTGACGGTTCTCATCCGCCAGTACGCGCATGGTGGTCATCTCCAGCGCCTTCAGCTGCACTTCCACTTCCACCAAACGTTCACGGAAGCGCCCATCTTCAATCATCGGGCGTTCACCACCAGGTGCGTTCTGCGCAATGAGCTTGAGGCGGCGGATACGATCCTTGGAAGCGCCCACCCGCGCCTGGCCGGTGCGTTCATTGGACAGCAGGAATTTCGCGCAATCCCAGCCGCGATGTTCCGTGCCGACCAGATTGGCGACCGGCACTTTCACATCATCGAAGAACACCTCATTCACCTCATGCGCACCATCAATGGTGATGATGGGGCGCACGGTGATGCCGGGCGTTTTCATATCCACAACCAGGAAGGAAATGCCTTCCTGCTGCTTGGCCGCTTCCGGGTTGGTGCGGACCAGCAGGAAAATCCAATCGGCATATTGCGCCAGCGTCGTCCAGGTCTTTTGCCCATTGACGATGTAGTGATCACCTTCGCGCACCGCGCGCGTTTTCAGCGATGCCAGGTCAGACCCCGCGCCGGGTTCCGAAAAGCCCTGACAGAACCAAAGATCAAGATTGGCAAGCTTCGGCAGGAAGAACTTCTTTTGTTCTTCAGTACCGAAAGCGATCAGCACCGGGCCCAACATATTGCAGTTGAAGCCAAGCGGAATCGGCGCCGGCGTGCCCTGCAATTCTTCCAGCAGGATGAAGCGCTTGATCGCGGACCAATCCTTCTGCCCGCCCCATTCCGCCGGCCAATGCGGCACGCACCAGCCCTTGGCATTCAGCTTCTTTTGCCAATCCACCTGCATCTGCTTGGTGGGCGTGCGGCCCGCCGCCATGCGTTCCCGCGTATCGGCGGGCAGGTTGGCATCAATCCAGTCCCGCACTTCCTGACGGAAGGCGCGTTCTTCATCGGTGAAGCGTAGATCCATTGTTCTTTCCCTTTATTCCTGCCTGCCGCGTTGCGGCATCAAACCTTCGATTTTCCCATGCCGGCGAAGCTGCCGTCCTCATCGGCGAGTTTTTCAATCAAAGCCGCCGGGCGCAGGTTCTTATCCCCCGTCGCCTCAGCGTATTTATTGAGCTTGTCGCGCACGGCCTTGAGGCCAAGCGTATCCGCCCAGAACATCGGCCCGCCACGCCAGGCCGGCCAGCCGAAGCCATTGGTGAAGATCACATCAATATCAATCGGGCGGGAGGCGATGCCTTCTTCCAGGATACGCGCGCCTTCATTCACCATGGGCAGCAATAGGCGTTCCAGGATTTCATCCGCTTCAATCTTGCGGCGACGCACCTGCATCTTCTCCGCAACATCCAGGATGATGCGCTCCACTTCCGGGTCAGGCAGACGGTTGCGCTTTTCGTCATACATATACCAGCCCTTGCTGGTTTTCTGACCGAAACGCCCCGCCGCCACCACGGCATCCGCAATCGGCGCCACAGTGCCGCGCGCCTTGCGCACCGCAGCACCAATATCCAGCCCCGCGAGGTCACCGGTGGCGAGCGGACCCATGGCCATGCCATAGCCTTCCATCACGCGGTCAATATCCTGCGGCAGGCAGCCTTCCAGCAGCAGCTTTTCCACCTGCGGCGTGCGCTTGCCGGTCATGCGATTGCCGACAAAGCCATCGCAATTCCCAACCAGCACCGGCAGCTTACCGATCTTCTTGCCGAATTCGGTTGCGGTGGCGATGGCCACCGGATTGGTCTTCGACCCGCGCACATTCTCCAGCAGGCGCATCACATTGGCCGGGCTGAAGAAATGCATCCCCATCACCCATTCCGGCCGGGATGTCGCGCTCGCGATCTGGTCAATATCAAGCGTGGAGGTATTGGAAGCCAGCACAATCCCAGGCCGCGCCGCCTTATCCAAGCGGGCGAAGACCTGCTTCTTCACCTCCATATTCTCGAAGACTGCTTCGATCACCAGATCGGCTTCGCCCACGGCCTTGTCGAAATCCGTCGAGCCGGTCAGCAGCGCGCGGCGCTTTTCATATTCGGCCTGAGACAAACGCCCGGAAGCGACCGTACGCTGCCAATTCGCTTCACAACGCTGCAAACCTTTCGCCAGCGCGTCTTCCGTCATTTCCACAATCGTCACGGGCACGCCGAAATTCGCGGCACTCATGGCAATGCCGCCACCCATGGTGCCGCCACCAATGACGACAAGCTTGCCCACCGGCAGCACTTCAGTAGCGGCAGGCAGGCCGGGCACGCGCTGGGCTTCGCGTTCACCAAAGAAGATATGGCGAAGCGCCTTGGATTGCTCGCCCGCCACCAGACTTGCGAATAAATCCCGTTCCTTTTGTAAGCCTTCGTCAAACGGCAGCGTGAAGGAAGCGCGCACAGCCTCCACGCAGCCCTTCGGGCTTTCCTGACCGCGCGCGCGCTTCAGCAAAGCGCCCGCAGTTGCGTCAAACGCCGCCACATCCTGGCCCGCGATTTTGTCCGAGCGGTTCCGCGCCAAGGTGAAAGTCTTGCCGAGATTGGCGCGCGCAAAGGCAATGGCGCCGGCTTCCAGATCGCCATCAATCACAGCATCGATGAAGCCAAGCTTATGCGCCTCAGTCGCCTTGATCGGATCGCCGGAGACGATGATTTTCAGCGCCGCTTCCGGGCCAATCAGGCGCGGCAGGCGCTGCGTGCCGCCCGCGCCCGGCACAAAGCCGCGCTTCACTTCCGGCAGGCCCAGATTCGCATCCGCCACCGCCACGCGCGCATGGCAGGCCAAAGCCACTTCCAAACCGCCGCCGAGCGCCGAGCCATGAATGGCGGCCACGGTAATGCCGGGGAAACTTTCAAACTGGTCAAACACTTCGGTCAGCGAGGGTGGCACGCGCGGTTTGCCGAATTCGGTCATCTCGGCGCCCGCACAGAACATGCGCCCGGTGCCGATAATCACCACTGCCTTGGCGCCGGCGGCGCGCGCGGCCTTCATGCCATCATAAAGCCCGGCGCGGATTTCGGTGCGCAGCGTATTCACCGGCGGGTTGGCCAGGCGCAGCACATGCACCTCCCCCATCGCCACATGCTGCACGAATTGATTCTCAGCCAAAGCGTCTCTCCCTCATCCAGGCGGGGTCTGACGACCCCTTTACCCACTACTCTCCGGCACTCTGCGCCTAAGGGCAAGCACCCGGTTGCGGGAAAGCGCCGGCCATGCTGCGCTGCCCGCGAACGGGCTAACAGGAGGAAGTGCGATGTCCCTATTCGATATGACCGGCAAGGTGGCCGTGGTTACCGGCGGCAGCCGCGGCATTGGCCGGGCGATTTGCGAAAGAATGGCCGAACATGGCGCCAAGGTGGTGGTATCATCCCGCAAGCTGGATGCCTGCCAGGAGGTGGTGGAGGCCATCAAGGCCAAGGGCGGGGACGCCATGGCCATAGCCTGCAATATCGGGCGCAAGAATGAATGTCAGGCGTTGATAGACCAGACCATCGCCGCCTGGGGCCAAGTGGATATCATGGTCTGCAATGCGGCGATCAACCCGCATTTCGGCCCTGCCATGACCATGCCGGATGAGATTTTTGATAAAATCATGGCGTCCAATATCAAATCCAACCTGTGGCTTTCGCATATGACCGCGCCGGGCATGGCGGAACGGGGTGGCGGTGCCATCATCATCATCTCATCCATTGGCGGTTTTCGCGGTTCCCCGGTGCTGGGCGCCTATGCCATTTCCAAGGCGGCCGATATGCAATTGGTGCGGAACCTCGCGGTGGAATGGGGGCCGAAAAACGTGCGCGCCAATGCCATCGCGCCCGGCCTGGTGCGGACAGATTTCGCCCGCGCGCTATGGGAAGACCCTGGCATTTACGCCAAGCGCACCAAGGACACGCCGCTCAAGCGCATTGGGGAGCCCGATGAAATCGCGGGGGCGGCGGTGTTTTTGGGCTCCGCCGCCGGGTCCTTCATGACCGGGCAGACGATAGTGATTGATGGCGGTGTGCTGGCCGGCACACCCAGCCGTTCGGATGATTGAATGGCGCTTGGTGCGCACCACGGCGTGATCCCTATCGCGGGATCACGCCAAGCGCAGAACTAAAGCGTGTCGCGTTCACCCGGGTTCACGCCACCCGCTCTACCTCGTTTTTTTTCGAGCATCTTCACACGTTCAGATGATTCCATCTGAACGTGATCTGCTCTCAAGAACTTTACCGGACCCTATTCGCCACAAGCTCATCCACCACCGCGGGGTCAGCCAGCGTGCTGGTATCCCCCAGCCCATCCACTTCATTCGCTGCGATCTTGCGCAGGATCCGACGCATGATCTTGCCGGAACGGGTTTTGGGCAGGCCGGGCGCCCATTGAATGGCATCCGGTGTCGCGATGGGGCCGATTTCCTTGCGCACCCAGGCGACCAATTCCTTGCGCAGCACATCCGTGGCCTCAACACCGGCCTTCAGCGTGACATAGGCGTAAATGCCCTGGCCCTTGATGTCATGCGGCATGCCAACCACCGCGGCTTCCGCAACCGCTGGGTTCGCGACCAGCGCGCTTTCAATTTCAGCCGTGCCCATGCGGTGGCCCGCCACGTTGATCACGTCATCCACACGGCCCGTGATCCAGTAATAGCCATCGGCATCACGCCGCGCGCCATCGCCGGTGAAATACATGCCCTTGAAGGTGGAAAAATAGGTCTGCACGAAACGTTCATGATCGCCATAAACCGTGCGCATCTGCCCCGGCCAGCTATCCAGGATAACCAGATTGCCCTCGGTCGCGCCTTCCAACAACTTGCCCTCACCATCCACCAGCGCGGGCTTCACACCGGGCAGCGGAAGCGTGGCCGAGCCCGGTTTTTGCGCGACCGCCCCCGGCAGGGGCGAGATCAGAATGCCGCCGGTTTCCGTCTGCCACCAGGTATCCACAATCGGGCAGCGGGAATCACCCACCACGCGATAATACCAAAGCCAGGCTTCGGGATTGATCGGCTCACCCACGCTGCCCAAAATCCGCAGGCTGGAACGATCATGCTTTTTCACGGGGCCTTCGCCATCGCGCATCAGGGCACGGATCGCGGTGGGTGCGGTGTAGAAGATATTCACCTTGTGCTTCGCGACCACCTGCCAGAAGCGCCCGGAATCCGGCCAGCTTGGCACGCCTTCAAACATCAGCGTGGTCGCGCCATTCGCGAGAGGACCATAGACAATATAGCTATGCCCGGTCACCCAGCCGACATCGGCGGTGCACCAGTAGATTTCGCCATCGCGGTAATCGAAAACTTTTTCATGCGTATAGGAAGCCCAGACCATATAACCGCCGGTGGTGTGCAGAACGCCCTTCGGCTTGCCCGTACTGCCCGAAGTGTAAAGGATGAAAAGCGGGTCTTCCGCGCCCATCGGTTCGGGCTCACAAGTCTCAGGCTGGCCGGCGGTGATCGCATCCCACCAATGATCGCGGCCGGACATCATCTCAACATTGCCGCCGGTATTGCGCGCGACAATCACGTGTTTGATGGAAGGGCAGGTCAGCAGCGCTTCATCCGCATTCACCTTCAGCGGCACGCGCCGCCCGCCGCGCCGGCCTTCATCGGCGGTAATCAGCATGACGCATTCGGAATCCTGAATGCGGGACGCGAGGCTATCGGGTGAAAACCCACCAAACACGATGGAATGAACAGCACCAACGCGCGCGCAGGCCAGCATGGCAACCGCCGCTTCCACAATCATCGGCAGATAGATGCAAACGCGATCGCCCTTCTTCACCCCAAGCTTGCGCATGGCATTGGCCAATTTGCAGACGCGCGCATGCAATTCGCGATAGGTTACCTTGGCATCCGCAGCCGGGTCATCGCCTTCCCACAGGATCGCCACTTGATCGCCACGCGTCGCCAAATGCCGATCAAGGCAGGAAACCGAGGCATTGAGCACCCCATCCTCAAACCACTTGATCGAAACATTGCCGTTGAAATCGGTGTTCTTGATTTTCGTCGGCGCCTTCATCCAGGTGAGGCGGCCTGCTTCCGCGCGCCAGAAGGCTTCGGGGTCTTTCGTTGCCGCGTCATACATGGCCGCGCGCTGCGCTTCGGTCACTCGCGCCTTGGCGACAATTTCGGGTTTCAGCGCGATCAATTCATCAGCCATGCCTGGGTCCTCCCCCTGTTTGGGTCTTGCTATCGGGGGGAATGTGCGTCCGGGCTTTGCGAAACGTCAATCTTTACGGGCCGGGGTAGCGCCGGAAAAGAAAAAGGCCCGCCTTTTTGGTGCGGGCCTTCTGCTGGCCGGCGGGCGGGGGCGCATCCGCCCGCCGGTTTGGCTGTTTCGTCAGCGGGTTGCACCGCCCGAGGGCGCGGCCGGGGTCACCGCGCGGACCCGTTCATTGCCCTGATGGCCGCGAACCTGGCCATGAGTGGCATCGCCGGGCTTGGCAGCAGCCGGTGCCTGTGCGGCGGGGCGGCTGCCCTGGACGGGGGCGGTGCTGGCCGTCCCCTGGGCGAGTGCCGCGCCCGTCAGCGCGAAAGCAAGGCCGGTGGCGAGAAGTGAGGTCTTCGTCATGTAGCGCATCTTGTCCTCCTATGTTGAACTGTGCGCATGGACATATGACCCCGCCGTCAAGGCGGCCTTGCGACGAAGGCAAGGTATTTTCAGGACTTTTGAGGCGGCGCCGTGGCGGGCGTGGCGGGATTGCGGCGGAGGATAACCCTATCAGTTGCGCGGCAGGCGGGCCGCGCTGGGTGCGTCCGGGTTCTGCGCGCGATGGCGCAGCAAATGATCCGCCAGCACCAGCGCCATCATTGCTTCCCCAACCGGAACCGCGCGGATACCGACGCAGGGGTCGTGCCGGCCCTTGGTGATGATCTCCACATCCTGCCCCAAGCGATCAACGCCAAGCCGGGGTTCCAGGATCGAACTTGTGGGCTTCACCGCAAACCGCGCCACAATCGGCTGACCAGTGCTGATCCCGCCCAAAACGCCGCCAGCATGATTGGCCTGGAAGGCAACCACGCCGCCCTCGGCCATGCGCATCTCATCTGCATTGGCAGTGCCGGTCAGGGCAGCGGCGGCAAAGCCATCGCCGATCTCAACGCCTTTGACGGCATTGATGCCCATGAGCCCGCCGGCCAAATCCGCATCCAGCTTGCCGTAAATAGGCGCGCCCAGGCCGGGGGGCACGCCTTCGGCCACAATTTCAATCACCGCGCCCACTGAATTGCCGGATTTGCGCAGCGCGAGCAGTTGTTCTTCCCAGCGCGCCGCGGCAGCGCGGTCCGGGCAGAAAAAATCATTTTCCTCGACCGCCGCCCAATCCCAATTGGCGCGGTCCACCGCATCGCCACCCATGGCAACGAGCGCCCCTCTGATGCGCACGCCATCGCCCAGCACCTTGCGCGCAATGGCGCCGGCGGCAACGCGCATCGCGGTCTCCCGTGCGCTGGAACGCCCGCCGCCGCGGTAATCGCGAATGCCATATTTCAGTTCATAGGCAATATCGGCATGGCCGGGGCGAAAGCGATCCTTGATTTCCCCGTAATCCTTGCTGCGCTGGTCGGTATTTTCGATCATGAGCGCAATGGGTGTGCCGGTGGTCTGGCCTTCAAAGACGCCAGACAGAATCCGCACCTGATCCGCTTCCTGGCGTTGCGTCACGAATTTGGATTGGCCTGGCCGGCGCCGATCCAGGAAGGGCTGGATATCGGCTTCCGAAAGCGTCAGGCGTGGCGGCGCGCCATCCACCACGCAGCCAATCGCCGGCCCATGGCTTTCGCCCCAGGTGGTGACGCGGAAAAGATGGCCGAAACTGTTATGCGACATGGCGCATGGGTCTATCCCGCCCCCTGGCCCGCGACAAGCGCCCCTAGTGGTCCGATCGCCGCTGTCGGTTTCCGACAGCGGCGTGAATCGGCCCACCAAATATACGGCTAGTGGTGCGCGGGGGCTTTTTGGGCAGGGGATAGGTCAGCATGAATCGCACCACTACTTCGGTAGCACCGCCTGCAAGGATGTCCGCACATGGATCGCCGCCGGGCCGGGTGCCGCGAGTGCTTGCGCGAGCTTCGGCATATCCGCATCGGTTTCAATGCGCGTCACCGGCACCCGAAACGCCGCGCACCAGGCGGCGAAATCAGGGTTTTCCAGGCTGGTGCCACTGACGCGGCCCGGATGGGCGCGTTCCTGATGGATGCGGATGGAAGCATAGGACCCATTATCGGACAGGATCATCTTGAGCGGCACGCCACGCGCCACCGCCACGGCAAATTCCCCGCCCGTCATCAGCGCGCCGCCATCACCGACCAGCGCAATCACCTGCCGATCAGGATGGCGCAGCGCTGCCGCCACGCCAGCGGGCACGCCAAAACCCATGGAGCCAGCAACAGGCGCCAGCAATCGGCGCGGCGAAACCCAGGCGATCTTGCGATAAAACGGCGCGCCAAAAGTGCCGGCATCCAGCGCAATCATCGCATCCGGTGCGGCGATTTCGCCGATCAGCTTCGCGATCCGCGCGAAGGCGACGCCATCATTATGCGTGGTTGGCGCCACTCGGGCATCAGCAGTTTGCAGATCACGCAGCTTTTTCGCCCAGGCGCCGCGCGCGGCGGGTGCCGCCGGTTTTTCCGCGCCAAGTGCGGCCAGCACGGCGCGCGCATCAGCGGCCACCGCAAGTTCGGCGGGGAAATGCCAACCCAGGAAGCGCGGTTCCGCGCAGATATGCGCAAGGCGCTGACTGGGTGCGGGCCAAGTCCAACCCTGCGTAGTGATATCGGTCAGCCGCGTGCCGAGTGCCACCACCAGATCCGCATCGGCAAAAGCAGCGCGCTGCGGATCCGGGTTACGCAGGCCAAGATCACCCGCATAAAGCGCGTGATCATTCGGAAAAAGATCCTGCCGGCGGAAGGAAACCGCGACCGGGGTCTGCCAGGCCTCGGCAAAGGCCAGCAGCGCTTCGCGCCCGCCCGGCGTGTCAAGCGCATGCCCCGCCAGGATGATCGGGCGTTCCGCACTGCGCAGCATGGCGGCGAGCCGTGCGACATCGGCCGGCGCGGGCTGCGCCGGTGCGGCGATGGTGGAAGGCGGGATGGCGGCGGCGCAGGGTTCGGCCAGCACATCTTCCGGCAAGCTGAGCACCACCGGCCCCGGCACGCCTTGCATCGCCATGGCATAGGCGCGCGCGATCAATTCCGGCACTTGATCCGCGCTGGTTGCCTCGCCCACCCATTTCGCGATGCCGCCGAACATGCGGGCATAGTCAATTTCCTGGAAGGCATTGCGGCGCAGATCGCGCTTTTCCACCTGCCCGATCAGGAGGATCATCGGCACCGCATCCTGTTCCGCCGTATGCAGCGCGATGGAGGCATTGCAGGCGCCGGGGCCCCGTGAGACCAGCACCACGCCGGGCTTGCCGGTCATTTTGCCATCAGCCACCGCCATGAAGCCGGCGCCGCCTTCGCTGCGGCAGGTTACAAGGTCCATGCGCGGATGGGCATGGAGCGCATCAAGCAGCGCGATGTAGCTTTCGCCAGGCACGCAAAAGGCCCGGTCAATGCCCTGGGCAGCGAGGAATTCAATCAGGGCTTCGGCAGCGGTTTTCATGAGTGCGATCCTTCCTGGGACCACGCATAACCCGCCCCCGACGGATGATCCATGGCACCAGGGCGGAAAATCTGTATAAGCCTGCCTCAAGGGAAGTATTCCAACCGGGAAGGACGCCATTTTATGCAGCTTAATCGACGCGCCGCTTTGGCGCTTGCGCTCGCCACACCTGCTTTTGCTTCAGCCCGCGCCCAGGGTTCCTGGCGGCCGGATCGGCCAATGCGCGTGATTGTGCCCTTTGCCCCTGGCGGAGCGACCGATGTGGTGGCGCGGCTGGTTTCAGATGCGGCTTCGCAGATGCTCGGGCAGAATATCGTGATCGAAAACCGCGCCGGAGGTGCCGCGGGGCTGATCGGGGCAGAGGCTTCCGCGAAAGCCGCGCCAGATGGCTACACCATCATGATCCATTCCAATGCGCATGTGATCGCACCAAGCCTGGTGGCGCGCATGCCGTATGATCCGATTGCGGATTTTGCGCCTGTTGCGCATCTGGGTCGCATTCCGCAGGTGCTGGTCATCAACCGCAGTATTCCGGCGACAGATATGCAGTCCCTGATTGTGTGGCTGCGCGCCAATTCGGGGAAGATCAATTTTGCCTCTGCTGGCATCGGCAGTGCTAATCACCTGACTTCCGAAGTCTTCCGCGCCGCGCTGCCGGATGTGGAAATGCAGATGGTGCAGTATCGCGGTGGCGGCCCCGCCATGGCGGCAGTAATTTCAGGCGAAGCCCATATGGCGGTGGACCCAACGGCTTCCGCCACTTCCCATATCCGCGCGGGTACAGTGCGCCCGATTGCCATTTCAGGGTCGCAGCGCGTGGCGAGCCTGCCAGAGATTCCGGCCGCCACCGAAGCCGGCTTGCCGGCCTGGTCCGGCGCGGCCTGGATTGGCGCCTTTGCGCCGGCACAAACACCGCGCGGGATTGTCGAATCGCTCAACGTCACCTTCAACGCGGCGATGGAACGCATCAAACCACGGCTGGTTGACATCGGCATTGAGATTGAACCGCAATATGCGTCTATCGCAGCCTTCAGCGCCTATGTACGCGAAGAATTGGCGCGCAGCGCTGCGGTACTGCGCGCCGCGGGCGTAAAGCCCGAATAGCGCTTTACTCGCCCTGTTGCAGTAGCGCGATCACCGCGCGCTGCCAGACTTCAAAGGCGCGGCTTGAGGCAGCGCCTTTAGCTTCCGCCTCTCGGCTTGCGGCATTCAACCTTTGGCGCGCGGCCTGCTGCTCCCCGCCGGTGCGATCTTCCACCGCCTGACGGGCACGGATCAGCGCCTGATCGGCTGAACGCGCCTCCCGCGCTGCCAGGCGTGCCGCATCCAGCAAGATGCGGATTTGTTGCAGCGATGCGATGGTGGCGGCGAGTGCCTCGCGCCCCGGCACGGCGGGGCCGGTGCGCGCCAGAATTTCCTGCAATCTTTCAACGGAACCAGGCCCGCCTGGGATGCGGCGGACTGAGGCTTCCAGATCGAACTGCGCCGGTTGCAGCAGGTTGGGATCACCAAGCCCCTGATCCCAGAGTGCTACGTCCTGGCGCTGATCGCGTTCAAAGCCAAGCCGGATGGTCTTGGGCGCGGCATCCAACTGTGTTTCATGGCGCAGGCCGAACTCACCTTCCGCCGCCACCGGAAAACGCGGCGTGGCACCAGGGCGGCGCGGCAGGTCAATCACCATCACACCACGCGCGTTGCGCGGATCAATGGCAACAGCGGTTTCTTCGATGTGCTTCGATTCAATCGTGACGAAGCCGCGCCTTGGTGTGATACGCGTGATGTCATCGCGGCTGCTGCTTTGGCTTGAAATGCGCAAGTCGCGATCACGCGCAAAAGCTATAAGGCGTTGATCGCCGGGCGATAGCGCGCGCAATTCCGCATCACCCAAAAAGCTTGGCGTATCCGGCCCGCCATAAACCGTAACCAGCCCATCGGGCAGAACGTGGTTTGACGTGTTACGGAAACGCAGGGCGTGCAAGGGACGTGTTGCCGCCAAATCCTGCACCCACCACAGCCTTTCAGCAGGCAAGTTGAGATCAAGGAAGGGCAGGTTGGCGGTTTGGCCGCTGCGGATGGTGACAGGTTGTTCCAGGGTAAAGGCCACGCGCCCGGCAGCCGCTTCCGCCGCGACATTCACGGCGAGTGGCGCGGGTGCAGGTGCTGCTTCCGCACGCATGGCGGACCGCGCCATTGGGGCTGGTGCGGGCGGCGGCGCCATCATTGGTGCTGCCGCTGCTGCCATGGGCTGAGGCCCTGTGTCGGGTGTTACGCGAATGGCTTCCGCAATGCGCACCGGCAATTCGGGGCGCGGCACGGTGATGGGTTCGAAGATCGGCTGATGAAAAGCGGCCGCTTCATCGGACACCAGCGAAATCCTCACCCCTTCCCAATCACTGCCCGAGGCATTTTCCACCACGGCCCAGCCCATCAACCGCGCCTGCCCACCCGTTGCGCCTAACGCGGGCGCCATCAGCCGATAGGAAGGCTTCCAAAGTGGCGCGCCGGCAATATAGATCACCGCCACCTGCCGCGCGCGATCAGACCTCAGTCGGATTTCGATGCGCCTTTCATCATCGCTGCGCGCCGCCGCGAGTGCTTCCGCCGCGCGTGCCACGCGCGCAGCCAGCGCCGGGTCAGTCAGCGTCACTTCATCGCCTGCCTTCAGCTGTACCGAAAGCAGACCGCGCGGCGCAATCAGCGAAAGCGTAAGCCCGGCCTCGGTCTCCGCTGCGGTCGCGATGCGCCCGCGCGCACCGGCGGCCTCGGCTTCCTGACCGCGCAAAGCATTCAAAAGGCTCGCACGATTTTCGAAATCCGTGGGGCGCAGCGGCAGGCCGCGAAATGCCTCATTCAACAAATCCCGCGCTGGCAGGCTGAGGCCCTCAACGCGGCCGGCGGGATCAAGGATCATCAGCGATCGCAGCAGATCATCCACATCGCCAAGCGGGGCGCGAAACACCACCGGCGCATTCGCTGCGACTTCGCCGGCGCGTTCAATCTGCGCAATGCCGGCCGAGGAAAGTGTCACGCCGCGAATGGGCATTTCCGCTGCAATCGCCGCGGGGGCAATCAACGTGAGGGCAAGGCTGGTGCGACGCATGGGCTTGGCTCCGGCAGACGAGGCGCTGAATTCTGCCTCTGCCAAAAAGGCGAATTTAGGGCGCCTTCACAGGGCGATTGGCATGGCTTGCCTGCGGCACGCCGCGATTGAGCGACATATGCGAATGCACACAAAGCCAAGCATCAGGCTTGCCATGAAAAATCATCGTGGCGCGTCCGGGCCTGTCAAAGCGTGAGCCATCCGGGTGAAACCCCGTACTGGTCCAGGGTGCGACCACCACCACCATGGATTTGTCACCAGATGCCAGCACATGGGTTTCCGAAAGGGTGAAACGAAAATCCTCGGTCTTCGGCCAGACATTATCCCATTGCGTCGCCTGCCAGGCAGCAAGCCCGGGAATCACATCGCGATGCGTCCCAAAAGCCAGCACGTCGGGGTGGAACAGTGGCCGCGCGGAGGCATAGTCAACTTCCCGCACATAACCGGCAAAGCGATCCAGCCAGGCATCAAACCAGGCGCGCGTTGCGGCATCGGCATTTGGTAGATCGGTCATGAGGCACACCCTTTCGGCTTTCGTGGCGGCAGCCTGATCCGAAGCTGCGATGCTTTCAAGCCTTGCGGCCTGAGGCTTGCCGGGCAGGGGGCAGCGGGCTTAGCTTTACCTCAAGAAAATAAACCAGAGGAGACAGCGCCATGACAGGCATTCATCGCCGCAGCGCTTTGCTGGCCGTACCCGCGCTGATTGGCGCGGTTGCAAGCCGTGCCCATGCCCAAGCCTGGCCCGCGCGGCAGGTGCGCATTGTGGTGGGCTTCGCCGCCGGTGGCGCCAATGACATCATGGCGCGCCTGCTTGCCGCCAAGCTGGGTGAGCGTATTCCAGGCAGCACTTTCGTGGTTGAAAATCGCCCCGGTGCAGGAACTTTGCTGGCAGCGGAACATGTCGCGCGGCAATCGGCAGATGGTTACACTTATCTTTTCGCGTCTTCTTCCACGCTGATTACGCTTCTGGTCAATCGCGCCGCGGGGCTTGATCCTACCCAGGCGTTTTCCGCGGTTTCCATGGCGCAATCCTCACCTTTGCTGCTGGTATCACGCAGTGATTTTCCGGCGCGCACCCTGCCGCAGGTGATTGAATTGGCGAAGCAGCGCCAAGGCAGGCTGACGATATCCCACCCCGGCAGCGGTGGCGTGAATCATCTTTCGCTGGTGATGCTCATGCAGCAAGTGGGCATTGAACTGACGATGGTGCCCTATAATGGCAATAATCCATCCCTCACGGCCTTGGTGCGTGGCGATGTGGAATTGGCGAGTGATTCCCTGTTTGCAACACGCGCCTTGATTGAAGCCGGCACCATTCGCCCGATTGCGATCACGAGTGCGGAGCGTTCGCCGACCTACCCCGATGTGCCAACCTTCGCGGAAACCGTTCCAGGTTACGACCTGACCTTCTGGGGCGGCATCATGGCGCCGCGCGGCGTGCCTGACCCTATTCTGGACCGGCTTTCGCAAGAACTGGACAGCATTCTGCGCCAGCCCGATGTCGCGGACCGAGTGCGCAGTTTTGGCGCCACGCCGGTTGGTGGCACACGGGACTTTTACGCCAAGGTGATCCAGGAAGATTGGGCGCGCTGGGGCGAGGTTGTGCGCGCCAGCGGAATCAAGCCTGATTGATGTTGCAGGAATGAAAAGGGGGATACCATGCCGAAACTCAGTGCCGATCGTGTCAAGGAAATTGGCCGCACCTTATTGATCGCCGCCGGCGCGCCCGCGGATGAAGCGGAAACCGTCGCGCGGCATTGCACCAGCGCCAATCTGGTGGGCCATGATTCGCATGGCATCATCATGATCCCGGGCTATATCGAAAGGATCAAGGTTGGGCATATCGTGCCCGGTGCGCCGTGGAAGATTGTGCAGGAATCGGCGACCACATCGGTGATTGATGGGCATTGGGGCTTTGGTTACGTCGCGAACGAAAAAGCCATGCGCTACACCATCGAAAAGGCGCAGAATTCCAATGTCGCCGCTGCCACCGTGTTTCGGCAGGGCCATATCGGCCGGCTCGCGAGTTATCCGCTGATGGCCGCTGAAGCCGGCATGATCGGCATTTGCACGGCGGATTCCGGGCGTTCACCGAAGGCAGTGGCGCCTTTTGGTGGGCGCGAAGCGCGGCTCGGCACCAACCCGATTTCCATTGCGGTGCCATCGGATCTGGCCGGGCCTTTCGTGCTGGATATGGCAACATCAGCCGCTGCCGCCGGCAAGGTGTTTCTGGCGCAAGCGCGCGGGCAGGAAGTGCCGGATGGTTGGGTGATTGGCGCGGATGGCAAGCCCACGCGTGATCCTTCGCAATTGAAGAAGGGCGGTGCGCTGCTGCCGTTGGGGGGCACCGAAGGCTATAAGGGCTTTGGCCTGGCCGCGATGGTGGAAATTCTCTGCGGCTTGCTGACGGGGCTCGGCTTCGGCGTTGAACCCACCGGCCGACATAATGACGGCTGCTTCATGGCGGTGTTCAAGGTGGATGCCTTCCGCCCGCTGGCGCAATTCAAGCAGGAAGTCGCGGATTTCGCGCGCTATCTGAAGGACACACCGCCCGCTGAAGGCAGCCAGGGTGTGTTTTACCCCGGTGAGCTAGAGGCAATGCGTGAGGCGGATCGCCGCGCCAATGGCATTGATATTGAGGATAAGACGATTGAGGTCTTGACCAAGCTTGCCGGCGAATTGGGTGTGGCCGGCAAGCTTGGATTGTAGCTTGGTCAGGAAACGAGTTCTGAAATATGGATGATATCCCAATTCTCAAATGGGCTGATCTCCAAGACGAGGATTGGGATGCTTTATTACTTGGTAATGGCGCGAGTATCGCTATAGATGACCGATTCAGGTATCTATCGCTCTATGAAAAAGCCTACCCAAAGGAAGCACAAAGCACAGAGCGAAAGCTATTTGAGACGCTCAAAACATCTGATTTTGAGCAGGTTCTGCTTGCGTGCAAACATGCCGAGCTAGTGAATGACGTCCTCGAAAAAGAGGTGTTCGAAATCGCAAAAATCACCAACAACATAAAAGGGGCTTTGATCAATGCCGTCCACGCAGTTCATCCAGAGCATAATAATGTCAGCGACAAGCTTCTTAGCGCTGCGACGTTCGCATCACGATTTAAGACCGTAATAAACCTAAACTACGATCTAACATTCTACTGGGGCTTTCTCTTGTTCAACAGTTCTGATGAGGAACACAGAAATCACTTCAAAGATGGATTTGGGAAGAAAAATCCGAATGCGCCACTTCAATTTAACGAAAACTGGGAATGGTTACGACGTCCACCCGGGCCAAGCGACAAGACTACCAGGGTTTTTTATCCTCATGGAAATCTCTGTTTAACAAAACGGCTTCCGGGCGATGAGTTTAAAGTTACAGCCTCAGATTCTCCAACTGGAACGCTTCTCAATGAAATCACCAGAAAATGGAGTGAACCGGATTGTTTCCCTCTATACGTTAGCGAAGGAACGAGCCGCCAGAAAAGGGCCGCAATCCGCAGAAGTGACTATCTTTCAAATGTATATGAAAACGTTCTCACGAAAATTGATGAAACAGATGACGGTAACCTATTGGTATATGGCTGGAGCTTTGGTAACGGAGATGACCATATCTTGGAAGCTTTAAAGGAGAATAAGTTTCGTACGATAGCGATTTCAGTTTACAGCGGCGTCGAGATTTCCGAGCAGCAGGCCTTTTGCCTTGAAGTTTCGGCAAAAATTCGCAAAAATTTTGATTACATTAAACTGGTTTTTTTTGACTCGCAAAGTGCGGGGTGCTGGATACATCCAACAAGCTCGCCGAGCGATTAGATGTCGCCGGCAAGCTTGGTATGTAGATCCTGTTAGGTGAGATCGAAAGTAATCTCACCAAATCCCGCAAACCCGGCCTGCACGCGCTGGCCGGGCGGGACAAAGATGCAGCCTGTATAGGTGCCGGTCGTCACCACCCCCCCGGCGCGCAAATGCTCGCCAAGCCCATGCAGATGATTGGCGAGCCACACCAAAGGCAGCACAGGATCACCTGAGGGATTGCCGCCCTTCTGATCCACCTGCACCGCACCCGCATAGGATTGCCGCACCGCGAGATTGGGCAGGTCAAAGCCCCGCCAATCCGCGACATCAGCGCCCACCACATAGCCAAGATGCGCGATATTATCCGCCATGCCTTCAGCGGGTGATACTATCTTGTGGTCCGCATAGCGCGATTGCACCAATTCAAGCAGCGGGAGGGCAGCATCCACCGCATCCAGCACCTCGTCGCGGCTATAGGCGCTGCCGCGCGGCGGCAGATCACGCTTGAGACGAAAGGCGACTTCGGTTTCAAGGCCAACAGGACGTGTGTTCGCAATACCCCAACGCCCGCCAGATTGGCGTGCGCCACTCGCGGCCATGATACCGAAATTGGTGGGCTTGCCAGGCGGGGTCGCGCATTTCCAGCCACCAATGGCGCCACCGAGCGCCTTCAGTACGCCGCGTTGAATAGCGAAGATATCCGTCTCATTCCCCGGTGCGGCATCACCGAGATTGGCAATCGGCGCGCCACCTTTGTGCACCGCGACCAGCTTTTCAATCGCGCGTGTGATGGTTTCAGATGACATGATCGGCGTTCCTATTCGTTCAATTCCGGAATGACCCAAAGCGGCGCCTCACCGCGTGCGACGCGCTGCACATTGTCAAAGGCATTGCGCAAACGGGCGATATTGCTGTCCTGCGTCGGGCCGGCCATATGCGCGGTCAGCACGACATTATCCAGGCCAAATAATGGATTATCCGGCGGTGGCGGTTCCTCATCAAACACATCCAGCCCAGCACCCGCAATTTGCCCCGATGAGAGCGCGCGGTAGAGTGCCGCCTCATCCACCACCGGCCCGCGGCTGGTATTGATCAGGAAGGCGGTGGGCTTCATCAGCGCCAATTCAGCTTCCCCCAACAATCCCCTGGTGCTGGCATTGAGTGGTACATGGAGCGAGACGATATCAGACGTCCGTAGCAATTCCCGATAGAGCCGGAAGCGCACATTCAGCGCATCTTCGGTTTCCTCGCGCAGCCGCGCGATATCATAGTAATGCACTGTCATGCCGAAAGCCTGCGCCAGACGCGCGGTCTTTTTGCCGATGGTGCCAAGCCCTACAATGCCAAGGGTGCGCCCACGCAGTTCATACAGCTTCGGCGTTTGATTGCCGCGCCAACGGCCGGCAGCGACATTGGCGTGCTGACGGATCAATTGCCGCGATACCGCCAGCATCAGCAGCACAGCATGTTCGGAAACCGCCGTGGAATTCGCCCCGCCATTATTGGCAAAGGGCACACCGCCACGCCGCGCTGCCGCGATATCCGCGCGGTCATAACCAGCACTCAAAACTTGTATCAGCTTCAGCTTGGGCGCGATGGCGTAAAGCTCATCCTTGACGAGCATATCCACGAAGCCGACGAGGTATTCAGCCCCCGCCATGGCTTCCTTCCAATCCGCACCGCCGGGCTTGGCGATGCGCAGATCAAAACCATCCGGTGCCATTTCCTGGATCACGGCCTCATCCACCATGGATTGCGTGACAACAACAATACGCGGCTTCATGTTTCCTCCGAATACGCTTTCGGGCGCAGCATGAACCGGCGCGCGCCGGCCGCCAAGGGGCGGGATTGCGGCGGGGCTTGGCTGGCGCCATGCTGCTTCGCGTCAAGTGATGGGACCAGGGGTGATATCAAGGTGAGGCAGTATTGCGCGCCAGCAAGGTCAGGCCCGGCATGAAGGAAGCCCCTTCTCGGCGCGCCTGGTTCATCCTGGCGGGAGGCTTTCTTGCCTTCACCATCAGCGCCGGCCTGATGCATGCCTATAGTGTTTTTCTGTTGGCTTTCATTGCCGAGTTTCGCTGGACCCGAGCAGAAAGTTCCATCGCCTATTCAATCGGGCAGGTGGTGGGTGGCGTTTCATCCCCGCTGGTGGGCGGCATGGTGGATCGGCTTGGCGCGCGGCGCATGGTGCTGCTGGGCGGCTGCCTGCTGGCGTTGGGGTTGCTGGGCAGCGCCTTTGCGACATCTCTTTGGCAAATTGTACTGCTATATGGCGTGGTGATGACGCTGGGCGCTAATTGCATCAGCATGGTGGTGTTTGCGCCGCTGATTTCTCGGCTTTTCGTCGCGCGGCGCGGCATGGCCATGTCCATGCTGCAATCCGCCAATGGTTTTGGCCGCGCGATCTCAGCGCCCATTGCGCAGCTGATGGTGAGTGAAGTTGGTTGGCGCAGTGCCTATTTGCTGCAAGCCGGCGTAATGGCGGCGCTAATCTTGCCGCTGGCGGCGCTATTTCGTGGTGCGGAGCAAACGCCCATGGCCAAGCCCGTCGCTGATAGTGTTCCGCAGCGCGATTGGTCGGTTGCGCAGGCGATGCGCACACGGCATTTCTGGCTGCTGTTTATCGTCTATGGTCTGACCAGTATCGGCAGTTTTCTGGTGTCACTCCATCAATTGGCCTTTGCCGTGGATCGCGGTTTCGATCCGCTCTATGCTGCCTTCGTGCTTGGGCTTGGCAGCTTGCTGGCGCTGCCCGGAGTGATTCTGACTGGGACAATTTCGGATTACATCGGGCGAGAAGGTGCCGCGATACTCGCTTATGTGATTTCCATCATCGGCGTTGCTGCGGCGCTGCTGATTGATAATGCGGATCAGCATTTTTTATTCTGGGTGCATGCGTGTTTCTTCGGCATTACCTGGGGTGCGCGCGGGCCGGCTGTTACGGCGAAAACCGCCGATCTTTTCGGCGGCCCCAGGCTTGGCACCATTCTTGGCATGATCACCATCGGTTCCGGCTTGGGCGCCGGGCTTGGCGCCTGGGGCGCGGGTTTCCTGTTTGACCTGACGGGCAGCTACCAGCTTGGCTTCATGCTTTCTATCGCCGCTTACACAACCGGCGCCTGCGTATTTTGGGCGCTGCGCAAGCCGGTGAAGGGCTGAACGCTATCTGCGCGTGCGCGCGAGAAACTCTGTTACCCTGAAGGCCGCTTCCGCATTGACCGTGCCTTCCGGCATTTCGCCCCGCGCGAGAGTCGCGATTTGGCGCACCGTATCCATGGCTTGGTGTTCCATTGCCTCTGGCGTCATGCCGCCGATATGCGGGGTCGCCACCACATCGGCGCGGGCTGCAAGCGCTGGGTTTGGTCTTTGATCCGGCGCACTGCCGACATCCATGGCAGCGCCGGCGAGATGCTTGGAGTCAAGCGCCGCAATCAGCGCCGCCTCATCCACCAATTCCCCGCGCGAGAGATTGATGAAGCGCGCGCCCGGCTTCATGGCAGCGAAGGCGGCGGCATTGAAAAGATGCGCGGTGGAGGCATCGGAAATCGCGAGACACACCACAATATCCGAATGCGCCAGCACTTCCGTAAATGACGCCTGCGTGATGCGCGGATCGGTCACCTTGGCGAAGGGGTCCGCCACCGTAACATGCATCCCAAGTACCAGCGCCACTTCGGCCAAGCGTTGCCCGATGCGGCCATAGCCAATAATGCCAAGCCGTGCAGCAGATAGCTGCAAGCCCATGCGCCCTTGCGGCAGACCACCGGCACGATAGGTGCCGACCATAACGCTGACCTCACGCGCCATATCCACCATGAAGCCAAGCGCCAATTCCACCACGGCATCCACAAAGCCAGGGGTGGCGCGGGTTACCAATACGCCCGATGCGCTGGCAGCCCGCACATTGATGGTGGAGATATCCACGGCAACGCGGAGAAAGGCCAAAAGTTCCGGCATCGCCGCGAAGGTTTCGGGAAGGCCCGGCGTTGCGCGGTCCGCCACAATGGCGTGGCAGCCGCGCGCCGCCTCCGCCAAGGCAGCGCCGGACAGCACGCTGGTGCCGGGGTTGCGAATGACCTCAGCGTGCTCAGCCAAGGCCGCAAGGGCGCGCGGGCCATAATAGCCTTCGAACATTTCAGGGGTATGCGAGAGAAAAACGCGGAGCTTCATGGGCGGGGTCCTGAGGGCATGGCGGCAAGCAAGCCTGTGCCGGCGCATCCTCTCATTATCTCTGGTGCAGCGTCAAAGCGCCTGGATTGACGGCGCCATGCATCATCATCTTTGATGCTGTCATGTGGCGCTTTCTGATCCTATGGCTTTCGCTTGCTGCCGCGCCGGCCTTGGCGCAACCGCAAACCATCACCATTCCCGCGCATCCCGGCGAACAGGCGGTGAATGGGCCAGCAGTGCTGAATGCGGTGCTGTGGCAGCCGGCAGGGCGCGGGCCGCATGCCGCAATTGTGCTGATGCATGGCTGTGCGGGCATGACCACACGTTCGGGCCAACCCTTCCCGCGTGATACGGATTGGGCGCAGCGCCTCTCGCAGCTTGGTTATCTGGTTTTGCAGGTGGATAGCCTGACGCCGCGCAATGAAGGCAGCCTTTGCGGCCAAGGTGGTGATCGCCGCATTCGCGTGAGTGTGGAACGCGCGCGCGATGCCTATGCAGCGCTACTTTTTCTGCAAGCGCGCCCGGATATGCGGGCAGATCGCATTGCGCTGATGGGCTGGTCCAATGGTGGCGGCACGGTGCTTTGGACCTTATCGCGCGATAATCGCGCGCGCCCCGCAGGGCTGCGGAACGACTTCGCCGCTGGTATCGCGTTCTATCCCGGCTGCCGCACGCTGTCAGAACGGCGCGATGCCTGGCAACCCGTGGCACCTATCCTGTTGCTGGTAGGTGAGGCGGATGATTGGACGCCTGCGCCACCCTGCGTGACACTCGCAGCACGCAGCGCTGGGCGTTTGGAAGCGCATACCTACCCCGGCGCGCATCATGATTTCGACGCGCCTGATACGCCGCAACGCGTTTTGCGTGGCGTTGGCGCCACAAGCAGCGGCACGGCCACCATCGGCACACATCCCGCAGCACGCGAAGATGCCTTGCGTCGCGTGCCGGAATTCCTCGCGCGCAAAATGGCTGCGCGTTAACGCTTCCAGCGCGATAGCGCGAGCATGCCGCCACCGGCGAGCAAGCCCCAAAACGCGCCGCCAATGCCCAGAAAAGCGACACCCGATGCCGCGATCAGGAAGCAGATCACCGACGCTTCGCGATCCTTATCCTCCCGCACCGCGCCCATCAATGCGCCAGCAAATGAACCCAGCAAGGCCAGGCCAGCGACGGCTTCGATCAGGATTGGCGGTGCGACAGCGACCAGGCCGCTCGCCATGCCGGCGGCCAGGCCGCAGGCCGTGTAAACCAGGCCCGCCGTTACGGCCGCGGGCCAACGCCGCGCGGGATCAGGCCCGGCGCCATCGCCGGCACACATCGCAGCCGTGATGGCAGCAAGATTCACCGCGTGTCCACCGAAAGGTGCGGCGAAAAGACTGAAAACCCCGGTGATGGAAAATAGCGGCCCAGGATTGGGGCGATAATTGTTTGCGCTCAATACCGCCATGCCTGGAATATTCTGCGATGCCATGGTTACGATGAATAGCGGTAGCGCGAGCCCCGTGATGGCCGTCAGCGAAAATACCGGCGTCACCCATTCCGGGCTCGGCGCCCAATTACCCTGAGGCATCGGCGCCTGAAACGCGATGATCACGCCCGCGACAATCACCGCCGCCGGCACCGCCGCCAGCTTGTGCCAGCGCCCGGCAATGATCCAGGCAGCGATGATGGTGAGTGCGGCGATGGGCGCTTCCGCCACCGCGCGCACTGGTGCCAAGCATAAGCCAAACAAAATCCCCGCGAGCATGGCATTGGCGAGTGAGGCCGGAATCGCCGCAACCGCGCGCCCCAAGGGTTTCCACAAGCCCGCCAAAATCAGCAACAAGGCGCAGATGATGAACGCGCCAACCGCTTCCGCAAAGCCGCCGGCGGGCATGATGGATGCCGCCATCAGCGCCGCACCTGGCGTGGACCAGGCGCAGCTGATTGGCATGCGCTTCCAAAGCGACAGCAGTATGCCGCAAAGCCCCATGGCGATGGAAACTGCCATCAAACCCGATGCTGCTTGAGACGGAGTGGCACCCATCGCCACAAAGCCTTGCAGCACCACAGCAAAGGATGAGGCAAAACCCACAACCCCCGCCAATAGCCCCGCCGATATTGCTTGCATCGGCATCAACGTCTTTCCTTCGGTAGCTTGTCCAAGGCCGCTTCTATCGCCGTGATCGCATCCGGCGTCAGCCTGCGAAAATCCCGCGCGAGGCGATTGGCGAGCGCCGTTGCTTCAGGCGAAAGCCCGCCAGTTTCCAAAACAACGCGCGGATGGGATTGCCGTGCCAGCCGCGCCAATTCCTCGGCATCATCCCAGATCAGGCCGAAGAATTCATTGACCTGGTGCACAAGCCCGGCAGAGGGCTGGCCGCGCCGCCCATGTTCCAGCGCTGAGAGATAAGCGGCGGAAACCTGCAAGGCCGCAGCCAAATCCTTCAGCGCAACGCCACGTTCGGCGCGCAATGCGCGCAGCCTGGCGCCGAAGGGCGTCATTTGCGCCGCCGCAGCATCAGATGCACCGCGCCGGTGTTTGCCGCATGTGGATGCGCTGCCGCCAGCAACAGGCGCCGCATATCCGGCGCATTCAGCCAATGCGGCAATTCGCGCCGCAGCACGCCGCCTTCCGGCGAGGATCCGCGCCCGGTGATCACGGCAACACAACGCAGCCCATCGGCGAAAGCGTCCTGCAAAAAAACACGCACCGCATCATGCGCCTCCTGCGCGCGGCGGCCATGCAAATCAATCGTGCGCTCCGGCTTCATGCGGCCTTTGCGCAAGGCGCGCCAGCGTTTGTCATCCAAGCCCGCGGGCGTGACATTCACCTGTATCGGTGGCGGCTGCCAGGCTTGGGGTGCAGTGGGCTGCACCGGAAGCGATGTCTGTGGCGCCGTTATGACTGGTGAAGCCTCAGTCGCTTCAGGCGGCGGCAGCGCACGACCGGGGAGTGGCTCCACACTCACCACATAGGCCTGCCACAGGGCGCGATCCGCCGCACTCAGCGCGCGGGCGCGGCGACGCGAAAGGCTCATCCCGGCAGTGCGGCGGGATCATCATCCACCACAATCACATGCAGCCGCCGCGGCCCATGCGCACCAAGCTCAAGCGTTTGTTCAATATCCGCGCTGCGCGACGGGCCTGTCACCAACATAACATTGCGCGGCATGAAGCCGCCTGTCACCGCATCCTGCCGTTCCGCGCGTAGCATATCCCAGGCATCCTCATATGGCCCGGTGATGCGGGATGCGCGGAGCACGACAATTTCAGTCTCCGCCAGCAGATTGAGCGTGGTCGGACGCGCAGGATCGGATGGCAGCATCAGCGTCCCGGTTTCCGCAATGCCGGCGTAGCCATGCTGGACGGAAACCAAATCACTGGCTTCAGCACGGCGTGTCTCAAACTCCAGCATCGCACGCTCAGACCACGGCAGTGCCTGCAATTCCGGATGCGGCGCCATGACGAAACGCGGCGCCAGGTTCTGTTGCGAAAGATAATCCGCCACCGCGCCGGGAATTTCCTTCACATCGGCCACGCGCGTGACGGTGCCGAATTCCTTTTCCACATTCGCGATGAAAAGCTTGATCTGATCAGGGCGCGGCACGCGTGACCGCGCGGGAATCAAATGCCGTGGCCGCGCGATCATGCGCGCTTCCAGCATGGCGCGCTGATCAGCGGGCAGCGGCCCGCGCTTTAGGCCACGGCGAATGGCGTTCAGAATCGCTTCCTTGCTCATGGCTCAGGCCCCGCCATTGCGCTTGGTTTTGGCGTAGCGATCCATGAAGGTGCCGCCTTCCGGCACCGGCAAATCCCGCCCCTGGGTCCAACCGCCAGCGAGTGGCAGAGACCGAAACGCCCCCTTGCCCTGCGCCATCATCCCAAGCGCACTGACCGCAAGTTTTGTCGCCATGCGATAGAGCGCCGGGCGGTGTGCCACATAGGCCCAAAGCCCAAGATTACGCCGCACGGCAACAGGCGACAAATGTCGTTCAAACTCCCGTTCGCGCCAATGGCGCATCATTTTTGGAAGCGGAATCTTGACCGGGCAGACGGATTCGCAGCGCCCACAAAAGGTCGAGGCATTGGGCAAATGCCCGGCCTTATCCACGCCGATCAGCGTTGGCGTCAGCACGCTCCCCATCGGGCCGGGATATACCCAGCCATAGGCATGCCCGCCTGTCACACCATAAACAGGGCAGTGATTCATGCAGGCGGCGCAGCGGATGCAGCGCAGCATTTCCTGAAATTCCGTGCCGAACATATTGGATCGGCCATTATCAATCAGCACCACATGATATTCTTCCGGCCCATCCAAATCGCCCGGTCGCCGGCCGCCCGTAGAAAAAGTGGTATAGACGGAAAAATCCTGCCCCGTGGCGGAACGCGCCAAAAGCCGCAGCAGCGCGCAGGCGTCATTCAGCGTGGGCACCATTTTTTCGATGCTCGCCAGCGCAATATGCACACGCGGCAGGGTTTGCGTGAGGTCCCCATTGCCTTCATTGGTGACAATCACGCTGCTGCCCGATTCCGCAATCAGAAAATTCGCCCCCGTAATGCCGACATCTGCGGCCAGGAAACGGTTGCGCAGTTTTGTCCGCGCTTCGGTCAGGATATCGCGCCGTTCGCTGAATACGCGATCCTTGGGCAGGTCCGTGTGCATTTCACGGAAAGATTTCTCCCAATCCTCTCGGTTCAAATGGAACGCCGGCGCGATGATATGGGAAGGATGTTCGCGCCGAAGCTGGATGATGTATTCGCCAAGATCGGTTTCAACCGGCTCAATCCCATGGGCTTCCAGATGGTCATTGATCCCGAGTTCTTCGGAAATCATGGATTTGCCTTTGGTGACAGTCTTCGCCCCGGCATTGCGGCAAATCTCCAGCACCGCAGCGCGGGCTTCTTCCGCGGTCGAACACCAATGCACCTTGCCGCCGGCAGCTTCCACATTGGCGGCATAGGTTTCCAAATAGAAATCCAGATTTGCAAGTGTGTGGTTCTTGATGTCGCGCCCGATTTCCCGCAGCTGTTCGAATTCCGGCAGGCGCGCAACCGCATCCCCCCGGCGTTGCAGGAAGGCACCCTTGGCCTTGCCCAAAGCCTTTTGCAGCCCGGCATCGCCAATGGCGCGGGCGGCGTTTTCCTTGAATTGCGGCGAGGTGATCTGAACCACGGCGAGAACCCTATTGCTTTTGGAAAGTGTTCTAGCGCAACCGGCGCGCCTGGTCATGGGGGTTTGCGCTCGTGCGCGGCCTTTCCTAACCTCTCTCCAGCCAATTGGGGGAGGATACCATGGCAGGGCCGGTTGCGGGGGTTTCACCATGAATGTCGCGGCCTTGCCCGCCCGCGCCGCCGCCGCCGCGCCGGGCCTGGCGCGCTGGGGGCGCGACCTGACGGCGGATGTCTTGTTCAGCGTCGGCGATGCTGCCTGGATTCTGGCGATCCATAAGGGGGTGCTGATTTCGGCCAACCCCGCGCCCCCCCTAATGCCAAGCTATGACCTTGCCATCCGCGCGGGCGCCGAGGATTTCGCGCGCTTCCTGCAAGACCCGCCGCCGCCTGGCTGGCATGACATTATGGGGCTGGTGCGGCTTGGCACCTTCAAGGTGGAAGGCAATGTCGCGCTGTTCATGGCGCATATTTTTTGGTTCAAGGGCGTGCTCGCCCTCCTCAGGGAGCCCCGCGCATGATCGAAGCCATCACCGGGCGCTATATGCGCCTTGACCTCGAAGGCCGGGCGCATCGGCTGTATTTTGAAGAAGCCGGCCAGGGCATCCCGCTTTTGCTGCTGCACACGGCGGGCAGTGATGGCCGGCAATGGCGCAGCCTGTTGAATGATGCGGAAGTGACTTCGCGCTTTCGCTGCGTGACTTTCGATATGCCCTGGCATGGCAAATCCAGCCCGCCCGAGGGGTGGGAGCGCGAAACCTATCAACTCACCACCGCGCGCTACACGGGCATGATCATGGCTGTGGCGCGGGCACTTGGCCTTGATCGGCCCGTGGTGATGGGCTGTTCGATTGGCGGGCGTATCGTTCTTGATTTGGCCGCCGAACATGCGGATGAATTGCGCGGCGTGATCGGCCTGCAATCGGCAGCCTTTCTTTCACCCTATTACGATACATCCTGGCTGCATCACCCGCATGTGCATGGTGGTGAGGTATGCGGGGGCATCGTCTCCGGTCTTATCGGCCCGCATGCGCCGGACGCTTCGCGTTGGGAAACGCTCTGGCATTACATGCAGGGCGGGCCAGGTGTGTTTCGCGGTGATCTGCATTTCTACAAGGGTGAGGGCGATTTGCGCCCGAAGCTCGCGCGCATTGATACCAAGCGCTGCCCCGTTCATATGCTGACCGGCAATTATGATTATTCCTGCAAGCCCGAGGATACCGAGGCAACCGCCGCCGCCATCCCCGGCGCCAAGGTGCAAATCATGAAGGGCCTGGGGCACTTCCCCATGAGTGAGGATTACGCCGCGCTGCGCCCCTATCTTTTGCCGGTATTGGCGGAGTTCACGTAAAGCCGCGCGTCACGCCGCCAGCCGATCAATCCGATCGCGCAGACGATACCAACCGCCGATGATGGGCAGGAACCAATTCGGGTTGCCGTTGTAAAGCGCAACCGTCGGGAATTCCAAGCCATCAAGCGCGAAGCGCTGATTGGCGGCACCGGCAATTTTCAACGCCGCATTGTGGCCAAGCCAGGTTGCCATGGCGACACCAGAGCCCTGGCAGCCGGCGGCGTAATGAATGCCGTCCTGCACGCCGATATGCGGCAGAAAATCGAAGGTGAAGGCGACATTGCCGGTCCAGGCATGAGTGATTTTCACATTGCTCAGTTCCGGGAAAACCGCCGTCATGAAGCTATGCAACCGCGGCGCGGCCGCTTCCGGCGCATTGGGGCCGAAGCGTGCGCGACCGCCCCACAAAATGCGATTACCATAGGGTGCCGGGCGAAAATAATTCAGTACGCGCTTGGTATCGCTGACCATGCGCCGGCCCGGGAAAAGCCGATCCATCATGTTAGCCGGCAATTCCTCGGTCGCGATGATGTAGGACGCAACAGGGATCATGCGCCGCGCAAGCCAGGGCATGGCGCTTTGCCCATCCGAACCGCGCGAATAGCCATTGGTTGCGACCAGCACGGCATCGGCGCGCAATTCACCGCGATTAGTCGCAATACGAAAGCCAGAGCCATCGGCACGAATGCCACCAACGCGTGTATAATCCACCAGTCTTGCACCGGCGCGTTCCGCCGCTGCCGCCAGGCCGCGCGCATATTTGCCGGGATGGATACTGCCGGTGGCGCCGGCTTTCATGCCGCCGCGATAATGGTCTGACCCAAGTGCCTCATGCTGGCGCGATGGCGGCAGCATTTCCGTGGGCAGGCCGGTGATTTCAGCGATGTAATCGGATTGCCGCGCCAGCATGTCATAATGCTTGGGCGTCCAGGCCGCGACGAAGCGCCCGCAGCGCGTATAGTCGCAATCAATCCCCTCCCGCGCGATGGTTTCTTCAATGAAGGGGAAGGACGCAGCGGCGGCCATGGCGATATTGCGCGCCTGTTCAGCGCCGAGCTTTTCCTTCAGCGCCGTGCTTGCCACCTTGAGCCCGCCAGAGACCATCCCCCCATTGCGTGAAGATGCGCCCCAGCCGATGCGTTCCGCATCCAGCACTGTCACCTGATGGCCAAGCCGCGCGAGACTAAGCGCAGCCGAAAGCCCGGCATAGCCGCCGCCAATCACCGCAACCGGCGTGTGATCCGGCAGGGCGTTGTCACGCGCCGGTGGTTCCGCCGCTTCCCACCACCAGGGGCTGGTCTTGAAACCGGGGGCAAAGAGGGTGCTGCCCATAGTGTTATGCCGTCTTTGCTTCTTGCAGGTTCAATTCGCGCGTCATCTCCTCCCGCATGATGAATTTTTGCATTTTGCCGGTCACGGTCATGGGGAAGCTTTCGACGAATTTGATGTGCCGCGGTACCTTGTAATGCGCAATCTGTCCGGCGCAGAAGGCGCGCACATCATCCGCGGTCAAATGTTCATGCGCGCGCAGCTTGATCCAGGCGCAGAGTTCCTCGCCAAAGCGCTGATCGGGTACGCCGAAAACCTGCACATCTTCGATCTTGGGGTGCCGATAGAGGAATTCCTCAACCTCCCGCGGGTAGATATTCTCGCCGCCACGGATCACCATATCCTTGATACGGCCGACGATATTGCAGAAGCCTTCCGCATCAATCGTCGCCAGATCGCCGGTGTGCATCCAACGCGCGGTATCAATGGCCTGTGCGGTGCGTTCCGCGTCTTCCCAATAGCCGAGCATCACGGCGTAGCCGCGTGTGCAAAGCTCTCCCGGCACGCCGCGCGGCACGATGCGGCCTTCACTGTCAATGATCTTCACTTCCAGATGCGGCTGCACGCGGCCCACGGTGGACACGCGGCGATCAAGCGGATCATCCACGCTGGTCTGGAAGCTGACCGGGCTGGTTTCTGTCATCCCATAGGCAATGGTGATTTCGCGCAAATTCATGCTGTCCACCGCGCGGCGCATCACTTCAATCGGGCAGGGCGCGCCGGCCATAATGCCGGTGCGGAGCGATGAAAGATCGAAGCTCGCGAATTGCGGGTGTTCCATTTGCGCGATGAACATGGTGGGTACGCCATGCAGGCCGGTGCAGCGTTCCTCGGCCACGGTTTGCAGTGTTGCCAGGGGGTCAAAGCCTTCACCCGGATAGACCATGGCGGTGCCATGCGTGGTGCAGGCCAGATTGCCCAGTACCATGCCGAAGCAGTGATAGAGCGGGACGGGAATGCAAAGCTTGTCCTGAGGCGTCAGCTTCATCGCTTCCCCAATGAAGAAGCCGTTATTCAGGATGTTATGATGCGTCAGCGTAGCCCCCTTGGGGGCGCCGGTGGTGCCGGAGGTGAATTGGATATTGATCGGATCATCAAATTGCAGCTTGCCAGCCAATTCGCGCAGCCGTTCATGATGCGCCGCCGCCCCCATTTCCAGGATGCTGTAAAAAGGAATCATGCCCGGTGATGGGTTCGCGTTGATTTCAACAACCATCTCAAGCTTCGGCAGTTTCTCTGCTGTCAGCCGGCCCGGTAAGGCGCGCGCCAATTCCGGCGCCAGCGTATTCACCATGCCGACGTAGTCAGATGTCTTGAAGCGCGTCGCGATAATCAGCGCCCGGCAGCCCACCTTGTTCAGCGCATATTCCAATTCGGAAAGCCGATAGGCCGGGTTGATATTCACCAAAACGAGCCCGGCCTTGGCAGTGGCGAATTGGGTGATGACCCACTCGGCATTATTGGGCGACCAGATGCCAACCCGGTCACCTGATTGCAGCCCAAGCGCCAGTAGCCCAGCGGCGAAGGCATCCACCTTCGCGCCCAATTCCGCATAGCTCCAGCGGATGCCCTGCTGGCGCACGATCAGCCCTGGCCGATCACCCCATTGAGCAACGGTCCGGTCGAAATTCAGGCCAATGGTCTCACCGATCAAGGCTTGGGTGCTTTGGCCTGTTACATAGCTGAGGGCTGGGCTGGTCATTCCTATTCTCCCTGGGCATTGACCCCATTCTTGGCCGGCCAGGGGCAAGTTTGCAATATTTGCTTGGCCTCAGCGGCGGCTGCGCCTATCCTACGCACAATAAGTTTGTGAATCACGACGGGTTGAGCATGGCCAATATTCCAAACCGCCTTCCGGGGCTGGATTTCGATCTGGGTGAAACCGCCGATATGCTGCGTGATCAGGTGGCGGCTTTCTCGGCCGCTGAAATCGCGCCGCGCGCTGCGGAGATTGACAAGACCAATGATTTCCCCGCCGATCTTTGGCGCAAATTCGGTGATCTTGGCGTGCTTGGCATCACGGTTGAGGAAGAATATGGCGGCGCCGGCATGGGCTATTTGGAACATGTTATCGCCATGGAGGAAATTTCCCGCGCCTCCGCCTCGGTCGGGCTTTCCTATGGCGCGCATTCCAATCTTTGCGTGAACCAGATCCGCCGTAACGGCACGGAAGACCAGAAGCAGCGCTATTTGTCCAAGCTGATTTCCGGTGAGCATGTGGGCGCGCTGGCGATGAGTGAACCGGGCGCCGGTTCAGATGTGGTTTCCATGCGGCTGCGCGCTGAAAAGCGTGGTGATCGCTATGTGCTGAACGGCACGAAAATGTGGATTACCAATGGCCCGGATGCGGATGTGCTGGTGATCTATGCGAAGACCGATCCTGCGGCTGGCCCGAAGGGCATTACCGCCTTTCTTGTGGAGAAAAACTTTCCCGGTTTCTCCTGTGCGCAAAAGCTGGATAAGCTTGGTATGCGCGGTTCCAATACTGGCGAATTGGTGTTTCAGGATTGCGAAGTGCCGGCCGAGAACATACTTGGTGAACTCAATGGTGGCGTGCGTGTGCTGATGAGTGGGCTTGATTATGAACGCGCTGTGCTGGCCGCCGGGCCGCTTGGCATCATGCAGGCCTGCATGGATATCGTGCTGCCCTATGTGCATGAACGCAAGCAATTCGGTCAGGCGATTGGCGAATTCCAGATCATGCAA
>JADCFP010000050.1 GCA_020249465.1 Roseomonas sp.
AATTCTTTGGGACCTCGACGGGACGTTGGTCGACAGCGAGCCAGCCCACAGCGCTGCATTTGACGCTGCGCTTCGCGACTTTGGGCTCGATGTGAGCCAAGACTTCCATACGCGCCTGCTCGGAGTGAACGAAGAGGGGGTCCATGCGGCGCTGGTCGCAGAAACAGGTGCCACCCTCAGCCGAGCTGACTGGAGCCGGAGCAAGTGGGTGCATTACAGGCGTTGCGCTGCGGAGATCCGCCGTCGTGCGGCTGTCGCTGATGTGGCACTGGACCTGTGCGCGCGGGGAATTCCATCCGCCGTTGTGTCAAATTCCACTGCCGACGAGGTGGCAATTGCGCTTGCCACAACCGGCCTTGATACGGTGTTGACCGCCTGTCAACGGCAGAGTAAAAGTGAGCCAGAGGGCAGCGCAAAATGTTGCCACTTTGGGGTTGGAATGATTGCCGCTTAGGCGTGCGCCAGCATCCGGGCAGCCGCGCTTGACAGGGAGCTGGCGGTTGCCCGGATGCTTTGGCCCGTCAGGGCCAAACTGTGCCGATTTGGAGGATTGTTACGCCTTGTCCTGGCGTGCCTTGCTCTGGCCGAGGCGATAGCTCTCGCCGTTCATCTCTAGGATGTTGACGTGGTGTGTCAGGCGGTCGAGCAGCGCGCCTGTCAGGCGTTCTGACCCGAACGTTTCGGTCCACTCGTCGAAGGGCAGATTGCTTGTGATCAATGTTGCGCCCCGCTCATAGCGTTGCGAGATCAACTCGAACAAGAGTTCGGCGCCGGTTTTGCTAAGCGGCACGAAGCCCAGTTCATCGATGATCAGGAGCTTGTGGCTGACCATTTGCTTTTGAAGCCGCAGCAGCCTGCGCTCATCCCGGGCCTCCATAAGTTCATGGACGAGTGCGGCAGCAGTGACAAAACCGACGGACAGGCCCTTTTGGCAGGCAGACAGGCCAAGGCCGAGGGCGATATGGGTCTTGCCGGTGCCGCTGGGGCCAAGGGCGATGACATTCTCGCGCCGTTCCACCCATTCGCAACGCGCCAGTTCCAGCACCTGCATCTTGTTCAGGGCTGGGATCGCCTTGAAGTCGAAGCTGTCCAGGCTCTTGACAGCCGGGAACTTCGCCGCCTTGATCCTGCGCTCGATCATGCGGCGCTCCCGGTCGATCATTTCCAGCTCGATGAGGCGCGCCAGGAACTGGACGTGGTCCAGCCCTTCGACCGCAGCTTGCTTGGCCAGTTTGCCGTATTCTCGCAGAACCGTCGGCAGCCGCAGGGACTTGAGGCGGTGATTCAGAAGGATTTGCGGCGCTTCGGTCATGCGGCCCGCCCCCGCATCAGGGACATGTAACTGGCGGCCGATGTCGTGCCGACGTTGGCCTTTGGCAGATAGGGATAGACATCCAGATCCAGCTTGGGCGGCCGCTTCTCGACCTGACACAGCACGAGGTGTTTGACGGCATCAAAGCCAATTGCCCCCATGCGCAGCGCGTTTTTGATGGCGACATGGAGGTCTGCAATCTCGAAGGTCTCCAAGAGCCGCAAGACCTGCACATACTCGCGCCGTCCCGCTTTGATCATCCGGGCTTCCATCAGGCGGCGCAGGGTCGCGAACTCGTCCGGCAGATCCCAACCGGCCAAAGGGGCGGCCTGATCAAGGGCACCCGTCTTTTGCTCCAGCAGGGGCAGATAATGCACAGGGTCAAAGACCATGTCTTCGCGGTCCCAGCACCGCGGGTGGCGGGCAATCACATCGCCGCCGCAGCCGATAACGACCTGATCCACATAGCCGCGGAGCCAGACGTCACGGTGGCCATAGGCGACCGGAACCGAGTAATCGTTGGTTTTGTAGCGCACCAAGGACTGCGAGTTCACCTTGCCGGTGGCCTGATCGCAGGCGTCAAACGGCGATGCGGGCAAATCCATCATGGCCTCGAGATCACGCACCAGGCGCTGCCCGATGCTGTCGCTGTGACCACGCAAAACGTCCGCCTGACGCTTGCGACACTGCTCCACCAGCCAGAGATTGAGGTCATCCCATGTCGCAAAGCGGGGGATGGGCACCATGAAGTTGCGCCGCGCATAGCCAACCAGGCCCTCGACAGCACCTTTGTCATTGCCCTTGCCCGGACGGCCGTAGTGGTCATGGATGAAGTAATGCGACAGGAACCCGCTGAACAGCTTGGTCCGCTTGCGTGTGCCATCCGGCAGGATCGTCGCCACCAGGCACCGGTCATTGTCATAAAGAACCGACTGAGGCACCCGGCCGAAGAAGGCAAAGGCATGGACGTGGCCGTCAACCCAAGCCTCGGAAACGGCAGCGGGATAAGCGCGAACAAAGCAGGCATCACTGAAGGGCAAATCCAGCGCGAAGAAGTGCGCCTTCTGCTCCACGCCGCCGATCACCACCATCGCCTCGCCGAAATCCGCCTGTGCATGACCTGGGGCATGGGCAAGCGGAACAAACATCTCGCGGCTTCGTCGACCATGTTCGCGAACGTAATTCTTGACCGTCGTGTAGCCGCCCTTGAAGCTGTGTTCATCCCGCAGCCGTTCGAAAACCCGCTTGGCGGTATGTCGCTGCTTGCGGTTCCGGCTGAGATCTTCCTGCAGCCACTGGTCGATGATGCCGGTGAAACCATCCAGCTTGGGCCGCTTGATCTCGGCCGTGCGCCGATAGCCAGGCGGCACCGAAAACCCCATGATCTTCTTCACGCTCGCGCGGGACACCCCAAAATGAACTGCTGCCGCGCGTTCGCTCATGCCGCCCCGACGCGCGAGACGGACCTTCCGATAAAGTTCCACGATAAGAATACCCCCGCCCTCCCCGCCGCCGGAAAGGGCCAAAGTGGCAAAGTTTTACTCTGCCCGCAGCAAGACTATCCCGCCACTTCTGTGGCAAACTTTTGCACTGCCGTTCTCAGTCAGGAAGCCGGAGGCAGAATCCTTGGCCGTCAATTCACCGTCTAGATAATCACGGCTGGAGGATGGCGGGAACCAAAGTCGATCGCAACTGCGAGTTGACTTCCTGTG